>JAMOQA010000524.1 GCA_027064265.1 Acidobacteriota bacterium | reverse complement strand
GGTGCACCCACGCACCGCGCAGCACACCCATCGTCCACAGCGTCCCCACCACCAGGAACCCGGCCAGCGGGATCAGCGGGATCAGCCAGATGTACGGCAGCACGTTCATCGCACCGTCTCCTCTACCACTTCATCCGCGCCGCCTCGTCCACCATCACCGTGTCCCGGTTGCGGTAGAGGGCGAGCACGATGGCGAGGCCGACCGCGACCTCGGCGGCGGCGATCACGATCACGAACACGGAGAAGACCTGGCCGACCGGGTCGGGCAGGAAGCGGGAGAAGGCGATGAAGTTGAGGTTCCCCGCGTTCAGGACCAGCTCGACCGACATGAACATCACGATCGCGTTCCGCCGGACGAGCATCCCGATCGTGCCGATGCCCAGCATCGCCACGGAGACCATGAGGACGTGGTGGAGTTCCAGCATCGCTTCCCTCACCGCTCCCTGTGGGCCAGGACCACCGCCCCGATCATCGCGACCAGGAGCAGGACCGAGGCCAGCTCGAAGGGAACGAGGTAGGAGGTGTAGAGGAGCTGCCCGACGTGCTCGAGGTTCCCGAGCGCTCCCCCCCCGCCGCCACCCCGGAGGACGGCGTCGAGCGCCCCGGCCCCCGGAACCTCCCGGGCCGGCTCCTGCAGCAGGAGCGCTCCGACGAAGACCGTGAAGAGGATCCCGAGCATCGCCGCCGCGACCCGCCAGCCGGGGGAGGGCTGGGGCCCGATCCGCCCGGCGTCGGTGTCCAGGCCCCGCTGCTCGAGGTCGACCAGCATGATGACGAAGAGGAACAGGACGAGCACGCCCCCGGCGTAGACCATCAGCTGCACGACGGCGATGAACTCCGCCCAGAGCACGACGAACAGGCCCGCGACCGCCGAAAGCCCGAGGAGCAGCCCCAGGGCGGAGTAGACGGGATTCCGGGCGAGGATCACCCCGATGGCCCCCGCGAGGGCCAGGCCGGCCAGGATCGAGAACACCAGCAGTTCCACGGTTCCGTCCTCCCCGCCGTCAGGACCGGCGGCCGTAGACCACCTTGTCCTTGCCGAAGTAGAGCTCCCGGAGATCCGCCTTGAACTCGTCCCTCCGGTAGCGCGCGAGCTCGAAGTCATGGCTCATGTAGATCGAGGTGACCGGTTTCGTCGGACAGGCCTCGACGCAGAGCCCGCAGAGGCAGCAGCGCTCGTAGTCGATGGTGAACACCCTCGGGCGCTTGCCCCGCCCCGAGG
Source organism: Acidobacteriota bacterium (assembly GCA_027064265.1). GTDB lineage: Bacteria > Acidobacteriota > Polarisedimenticolia > J045 > J045 > JAMOQA01. The sequence continues at coordinate 5,606 of JAMOQA010000524.1, read as the reverse complement.
GGTGCGGCTCGTCCTCGATGTGAATGCACCGGTCGGGGCAGATCCGCTCGCACTGGTGGCAGGAAATGCAGAGTTCTTCCCCGGTCTCGGGGTGGGACCGCAGGCGCGGCACGCCCCGGTACCGCGGCTCGAGGGGCAGCTGCTCGTCCGGGTACTGGACCGTGAACGGCTCCCGCAGCGCCCGGAAGTTGTGCACGAGGGTGACCATCAGGCCCTCGATCAGCTCGCCGAGGACCAGCCGCTTCCAGAGCGGGGGGCGCTCCGGCCGCGGGGTGCGCTTGACCTTGATCGCCACGTCCGCCTCCTCAGGCCGCGAGCGCGTCGAACGCGAGCAGCGCGACGCCGGTGAAGAGAATCCAGGCCAGGCTGACGGGAATCATGAACTTCCACCCGACCTCCATCAGCTGGTCGTAGCGGTACCGCGGGAAGGTGGCCCGAAGCCAGAGGTACACGTAGAGGACCAGGAACGTCTTCAGGGCGAACCAGAAGACCCCGAACGCCAGGTGGACCCCCGGCCCGCCCCAGGCCCCCGAGAGGGCGGCCGGGATCGCCGGCACCAGGTAGCCGAGCCCGAAGGTGATGGGCAGCCAGCCGCCGAAGTAGATGGTGACGACCAGCGCCGAGACCACGATCATCGAGATGTACTCGCCGAGGAAGAAGAACGCGAACTTCATCCCCGAGTACTCGGTGTGGAACCCGGCGACCAGCTCGCTCTCCGCCTCGGGGAGGTCGAACGGGGCCCGGTTGTTCTCCGCGACACCCGCGATGTAGAAGAGCAGCACGCCGACCGGCTGCAGCCAGAAGAGCCACGTGTGCCGGGCCTGCCACTCGACGATCTTCACCGTCGAGGCGGTTTCCGCGATCATCAGGGCCCCGATGATGGCGAGCCCGAGCGGCACCTCGTAGGAAATCATCTGGGCCGCGCTCCGCAGCCCCCCGAGCAGGGGGTACTTCGAGTGGCTGGCCCAGCCACCGAGCACGATGCCGAAGACACCGATCGAGGAGATCGAAAGAACGTAGATGATCCCGACGTTGACGTCGGTGATCACCGGGCGGATCTCGTAGCCGAGGACGTGCAGGGTCGCATCCGTCCCCGCCCAGGGGATCACCGCGAGGGCCGCGATGGCGGTCATCGTCACCAGGATCGGTGCCAGCCAGAAGACGAACCGGTCGGCCTTCGCCGGGACGATGTCCTCCTTGAGCAGCAGCTTCACCACGTCGGCGATCGGCTGCAGGAGGCCCCGGGGACCGACCCGGTTCGGGCCGATCCGGACCTGCATGAAGGCGATGACCTTCCGCTCCAGGAGCGTGATGTAGGCCACGGCGAGGAGCATCAGGAGCACCACGACCACCGCCTGGATCGCGGGAACGAGGAACGCTTCGAGGAAGGTCTGCACGGCCGCTCCTCCCCGGTCAACGATCCACGCAGCCGAGGACGATGTCGATCGTCCCGATCAGCGCGATCACGTCGGCCACCATGTGCCCCTTCGAGAGCACCGGCAGTGCCTGGAGGTTGTTGAAGGACGGCGAGCGGAAGCGCACGCGGTACGGCTTGTCGGAACCGTCCGCCTGCAGGTAGACCGACATCTCCCCGCGGGGAGACTCGGTCATGAAGTACGCCTCCGCACCGGCGGGGGCCTTGATCCGCTTCGGGACCCTGGTCATCACGTCGCCGTCCGGCAGGTTCTCGAGAGCCTGGAGGATGATCCGGCGGGACTGGCGCATCTCCTCCATCCGCACCAGGTACCGGTCGTAGGTGTCGCCCCGCTCCCCGACCGGCACGTCGAAGTCCAGCTCGTCGTAGACCTCGTACGGAAGATGCTTGCGGACGTCGTAGTCGATGCCGGACCCGCGCAGGGACGGGCCGGTGAGCCCCCAGGCCAGGGCGGTGTCGGCGTCGATCACCCCGATCCCCTCGGTCCGCTTGCGCCAGATCCGGTTGTTCGTCAGCAGCGTCTCGTACTGCTGGAGCCGGACCGGGAACTCGTCGAGCATCCGCTTCGCCGCGTCGACCCAACCGTCGGGGAGGTCGAAGGGCATCCCGCCGATCCGGACCGCGTTGTAGGTGAGCCGGGCGCCACAGTACGCCTCGAACAGGTCGAGGATCTTCTCGCGCTCCCGGAACGTGTAGAGGAAGATGGTCATCGCCCCGATGTCGAGGGCGTGGGTCGCCAGCCACAGCAGGTGACTCGCGATCCGCTGGAACTCGGCGAGGATCACCCGCAGGTACTTCGCCCGCGGCGGCGGATCGATGCCGAGCAGCTTCTCGACGGCGCCGACGTAGGAGTGGTTCTCCGCGAAGGAGGCGACGTAGTCGAGCCGGTCGGTGTACGGGATGATCTGCGGGTACGTCCGGGTCTCGGAGAGCTTCTCCACCCCCCGGTGCAGGTAGCCAATGATCGGCTTCATCCCGACGATCGTCTCGCCGTCGAGCGTGAGGAGCAGCCGGAGCACCCCGTGGGTGGCGGGGTGCTGCGGCCCCATGTTGATCTCGAGCTCCTGGGTGCGGAACACGGTCGCCTCCCCGTCAGCGGTAGCTCTTGTGGTCCCCCGGCTTCCCCTCGAGGGGGTAGTCCTTGCGCAGGGGGTGACCCTCCCAGTCGTCCGGCAGGAGGATCCGCGCGAGGTCCGGGTGCCCGGAGAACCGGACACCCACCAGGTCGTACGCCTCCCGCTCGTTCCAGTCGGCCACCGGGAACACCTCGGCGACCGACGGGACCGGCTCCTCGTCGCGGGTCCAGGCCTTCACCGTCAGCAGGTGCCCGTGGACCGTCGAGTAGAGGCAGTACGTCACCTCGAGGGTGCCGTGCTCCCCTTCCGGCCAGTGGGTGGCGAACAGGGTGGAGAGGTGGTTCATCCGGCAGTCCGGGTCGTCCCGCAGGAACTCGAGCACCCGGGCCACGTCGTCGCGCCGCACGCGGACGATCGGGACCCCGGCCCAGTAGCGGACCTCCTCGACGGACTCCGCCATCGCCGCCCGCAGGCGGTCGACGGGCACCGAGGGGACCTCCGCCGCGCGGGGGTCGCCGGGCTGCTCCTCGGGGGTTCCGGTCTTCTCGTCGGCCATGGTCGCGTGCCCCCTACGCCGCGCCCCTGGGGCGGGCCAGGGTGCGGGTCTGCTGGATCTTCTCCTGGAGCCGCATCAGGGCGTAGATCAGCGCCTCCGGCCGCGGCGGGCAGCCGGGGACGTAGACGTCGACGGGGACGATCCGGTCGACCCCCTGGACCGTGGAGTAGGTCGGGAACGGCCCCCCGGAGGTGGCGCAGATCCCCATCGCGATCACCCACTTCGGCTCCGGCATCTGCTCGTAGAGGCGCCGGACCAGGGGCGCCATCTTCTCGGTCACCGTCCCGGCGACGATCATCAGGTCGGACTGGCGGGGCGTGGCCCGGAAGATCCCGGCCCCGAACCGGTCCAGGTCGAACCGGGAGGCGCCGGCCGCCATCATCTCGATGGCGCAGCAGGCGAGGCCGAAGGTCATCGGCCAGATCGCCGACTTCCGCGCCCAGGCGAAGACCGAGTCGACCGTCGTCGTCAGGATGCCGTCGGGCAGCTTTCCCTCGATCAGGCCCATTCGAGGGCTCCTTTCTTCCAGGCGTACGCGTAGCCGAGGACCAGCACGCCGATGAACAGGGCCATCTCCACGAAACCGAACCAGCCGAGCACCCGGTACCGGACCGCCCAGGGGAACAGGAAGATCGTCTCCACGTCGAAGATGACGAAGAGCACCGCGATCACATAGTACCGGATCGAGAACCGCTCGCGGACCCCGCCGGTCGGCTCGACGCCGCACTCGTACGACGTGTACTTCAGCGGCTCGGGCTTCCGGGGGGCGAGCAGCATCGAGACCCCGAAGGCGACGAGGGGAAGCCCCGCCCCGATCAGGATCATCACGGCGATCGGAAGGTAACCGGTCATCCCTCGACCTCGTCCCGGCGAAGGGCACGGCACGGCCCCGGCCGGCGTGGCGCGGCCCCGCGACCCGTCGGGCCGGGGACCGAAAGCTCCCGTCTTCCCCGCTCGTGGTGCGTCGGCCCCCGTGGCTCCCTTCCGTCCCGTCACCGGGGGCCCAAAAGGGGGGCAAGCCTAGCAAAGCCCCCCCCGCGGCTCAACCACGTTTTCGGCACGTCTCGCCCCGGGCGGAGAAACCTGGAAAGGGGTCCGGGTCAGCCGACCCGTCGCCGACCCGAACCAGTCACCGGGGAAGGCGCGGCGGAACCTCGACGGTGACGGAGGACCCGTGGATCCCCACGATCCGTGCGCCGTCCGGCAGGACCGCCAGCAGGTCGGTGACCGCCCCGTCCTCGACCCGCAAGGTCGCCCGGAGCCGGCCGGTCTGCGGCACGAGCTCCCAGCGATCCTCGAGGAGCCGGTCGACCACCGGGGCATCGGAATCGCCGGCCAGGAGGAGACCGGCGACCCGCGGCCCGAGACGGCAGGTGTCGACGTCGGCCGCGGAGGTCCGGCCGCGCCGCGCGGGCACCAGGAGCTCCGCCGGGCCGATCCCCGGCCGCTCCAGGGCGGCCGCGAGTCCCTCCCACCCGCCGCGCAGCCAGGCGTACGCCGCCCAGCGGAGGCCGTCCCGCAGGTACGCCTCCGCGAGGACCCGCCGGACCGGGTCGAGGCCGAGCCGGCCGACCACCTCCCGGGGCCACCCCGCCCGGTCCCCGTCGAGTTCCGGGAGTGCCCGGCCCACCTCGTCTCCCGCGAGCCCCGCCCCGGTGACCGTCACGACGATTCCCGCGAGGCGCGCCACGCCCTCTGCCCGCGCCGCCCGCGCCGCCCGGAGCAGCGGGTCCGCGGGCCGCGGCCCGAGGTGACGGAAGGCCACCGCCCGGGCCCGCTCCCCGGTCGCCGCGATCTCGAACGGCACGAGCCCGACCAGCCGGAACAGCTCCAGGTCCGCGGCGGAGAGGGGCGGCAGGCTGTCCGGGACGAGGATCCGTCCCTTCCCGCCATCCTCCGCCGCCGGCCGGTCGGCGGGCCACGCGGCGCCCAGGATCCCGGGGGCCGGTCCGGCGGAAGGGATCCCCAGCGCCGCCAGCACGTCCCGGCACGCGGCGGCATCCGCCGGGGCAAACGCCTCGGCGAGCCACGAGGCGGCGACCCGCGCGCGGTCTCCCGCCGGGGCCACCTCGACCGGCACGTCCGCCCGGGCGAAGTCGCCCCCGAGCCGCTCTCTCGCCTGGGCGGCGAGTGTCGCCGGGGGCGTGCCGACCCGCACGGTCTCCCCCGTGCCGGGTCCGTTCGCGCCGGCAGGGAACGCGGCGGCGAGGACCGCCGCGACCACCACCCGGCCGACCGGCCCCCTCACCGCCCCTCCCCGAGCGGCGCGAGGAGAACGACCGCTCCCGGCACGATCCCCAGCCGCCGGGCCTCCCCGGCCGCGACCTCGATGACGAACGACGCCGCCCGTCGCGGGGCCCAGGTGGGGCACGGATCCTCCCGGCACGGTTGCAGGCCTTCCTCGAGATGGAGCACCCTGCCGCTCGCGTCGAGCCAGGCGATGTCGAGGGGCACGAGGCAGCCCCTCATCCAGAACGGCTCCGCCGCCGGCCGCGGGAAGACGAAGAGCATCCCGGTCCCCCGGGGAACATCCTCCCTG
>JAMOQA010000523.1 GCA_027064265.1 Acidobacteriota bacterium | reverse complement strand
TCGGTGTCCATCGGGCGGTTCCTCCTCGCTGAAGAGCGCCGCCCATTCTGCCCGATCCCGGGGCACAAGAAAACGCGGCGCCGGGGGGCGCCGCGCCGTTCCGCCCGATGCGATCCGGAGACGTTCCGGGCGGATCGTTCTCCTGGAGGGATTCCCGAACGAACGGAGAAGACGTCCCGCGCGCCGTCAGGCGGCGTGGATCTTCTTCTCCTTGCCCTCGGTGAGCTGGATCGGGACCCGCCGCGGCAGCACCTTCTCGCTGACCGGCAGGCTCAGCTCGAGGATGCCGTCGTGGTACCGGGCCTCGATCTTGTCCGGCTCGACCCCCTCGGGCAGCCGGAACCTCCGCTCGAAGCGGCCCTCGCCCATCTCGCGCACGATCCAGGTCCGGCCCTCCTCCTGCCGCTCCTCCTCGTGCTGGAAGACGCGGCGGCCACGGAGGATGAGCTGATCGTCCTGGACGAGCACCTCGATGTCGTCCGGGTTGACGCCGGGCAGCTCGGCCCGCAGGTGGAGCCGATCCTTCTCCACCCAGGCGTCGATGGGCGGATAGCCGACCCAGAGCGGGAGGTCCTCATGCTCGGCCGAGCCGGCGGTCAGCTGGCGCTCCACGGGGAGCCCGCGCCCCGAGGTCAGCGTCCGGTTCGCCCGCCGGAACGTCTCCTCGATCTCCCGCTGCATCGTGCGGAACGTGTCCATCACGTCGTCGAAGAGATCCGTCATCGGCCACAGCATGGTTCCTCACCTCCTTTCGCACCGGGCTGGCCCGGCCGCGGGGGCCGTGCCCGGCGGGCCGCCAGGGAGGGACGCGGTCGCCGGACCGTGCCCGCGCGGGCGGACCGGCCGTCCGGGGCGTCGCCCCTTCCGGCCGCGCATTTCATTGGTATCGCCCGGAGCCGTTGTCAAGGAAACGTTCCCCACTTTTCCACCTCGCCCGCCCCCGTCCGTTCCCCGCCGCGCCCCGCCCCGCTCCCCGGGGGCGCGGCCGCCGCGCTATCCTCCCTCCCATGCGTCGCCTCCTCGCCATCACCGCCGCGCTCGCCGGCGCGGCCGCCGCCGTCCTCGCCATGGCCCCGTCCCCCGGCGAGAGCCCCCTGTTCAGTCGCAAGGCGCCGCCGCCGCCCCGGGTGCGGGCGGAACTCGCCTGGGAGATCGTCCTGCCGGAGGCCCCCGACGGGGAGCTCCTCGTCGTCGATCCCGCCGGGGCCCCGGCGCCTCCCGGCTCCTGCGGCCCCTGCGCGCCCGGCGAGCCGGCCGCGGCGAGCGAGCCCCCCCGCGCCTCCGCGGACCGGCTCCTCGTCCTCGTCCCGCTCCCGGGCGCCGTCGAGGCCCGGCGTCCCGCCGACGGCTCCCTCGCCTGGCGGGCCGAGGGATTCGACGGGAAGGGTCTCGCCGCCGCGGCGCCGGTGGCGAGCCCCCGCGGGCCCGCCCTCGCCTGGGCGGGCGCCGGGGAGGCCGGCGCCGGCGCCTTCGCCCTCCTCGCCCTCGCGGACGGCGCGCCGGTGGTGCGCCGCTCCCTCGACGGGGTCCCGGCGGGACCTCCCCTGCCCCTCCCCGGCGCTTCCCCTCCTCGCTGGCTCGTCCCCCTCGAGGGAGGGGCCGTGGAGCTGCTCGACGCGGCGGGCCGCCCGCTGGAGCGAACGGTCCTCCCCGGGGAGGTCCATCCGCCCCTGCTCCTCGTCGCCGGCTGGCCCGCGGCGATCGTCGGGAAGGCGCGGCGCCTCCTTCCCGTCGGCCGCCCCGCTCCCCGGCGCGCGCCGGAACGGTTCGACCCCCGGGCCGTGGCCGCGTGCGCCGAGGGGGGACTCTTCACCGCCCGGGGGCGGGAGGTGACCCGCTGGCGCTGCCGACGCCTCCGCCGCGGGGGGTTCCGCTGCCGCCGCCGGTGGACCCAGGTGCTCGGCGGGAAGGTGCTGGCCCCGCCCCTGGTTCTCGGGGAGACCCTGGTCGTCGGGTCCCTGGACACCCACGTCTACGCGTTCCTGCGGCGCAACGGGCACCTGCTCTGGCGCCGCTCGGTGGGCCACCGGGTCGCCTCGCCCGTGCTGCGGCTCGGGTCGGACCAGGGGGACCTGCTCGTCGTCCTGCCCGAGGCGACCCCGGAGGCCCGCTTCCTCCGCGCCTCGGACGGCGAGCCCGCCGGCACCCTCGCCGGCCCCGGGGAGGCGGTCTTCCTGCGGGGGGGCGCCCTCGCCGGCCACCGGCTGCTGGTCCCGGTCCGGCCGCCGCCCTACCGGGAGACCCGGCTCGCCTGCTGGGAGATCCGGGTCCTCCCGCCGGAACCCGGGAACGGCCGCGGAAAAGGGGCGGGAAACCTTGCGCCCGCGGGGGAGCAACCTTAGGATGTGCCCGTTCCAGCCGGTGCCGAAGTGGCGGAACTGGCAGACGCGCATGGTTCAGGTCCATGTGGGCGCAAGCCCGTGCGAGTTCGAGTCTCGCCTTCGGCACCAATTCCCCGTGAACCCGACGCCCCGCCCCGCGCGGGGCGTTTTCCTTCCCCGCCCCGGAGCCCCGGATGGCCGCGCCTCCTGAGCCGGGCCGCCTGCTGGTGGTCGCCACCCCGATCGGCAACCTGGGGGACCTCTCCCCCCGGGCGAAGGAGGCCCTCGCCGCCGCCGACCTGGTGGCCGCGGAGGACACCCGGCGCACCGGCGCCCTGCTCCGCGGCCTCGGCATCGAGGCGCCGGCCCTCGTCTCCTGCCACCGGTTCAACGAGGCGGCGCGGGTGGAGGAGATCCTCGATCGCCTCCGCGCGGGCGCGACCGTCGCCCTCGTCACCGACGGGGGCACCCCGACGATCTCCGACCCGGGCTGGCGCCTCGTCGCCGCCGCCCACCGGGAGGGGATCCCGGTCTCCCCGGTCCCCGGGCCGGCGGCCCTCGTCGCCGCCCTCTCCGCCGCGGGCCTCCCCGCCGACCGGTTCCGCTTCGTCGGCTTCCTTCCCTCCCGGGCCCCGGCCCGGCGCCGCCTCCTCGCCGCCCTCGCCCGGGAGCCGGACACCCTGGTGTTCCACGAGGCGCCCCACCGCCTGGCGGCGAGCCTCGCCGACCTCGCGGAGGTCCTCGGCGAGGACCGGGAAGCCGTGCTCTGCCGGGAACTGACCAAGCTCCACGAGGAGGTGCTGCGCGGGACCCTCGGCGGGCTGGCGCGGGACGTGGCCGCCCGGGACCGGGTGCGTGGCGAGATCGTGCTCGTCGTCGCCGGTTCCGGGGAGGACGCCCCGGTGGCGCCGGCGGAGGGCGACCCCGGGCTCCTCGCCGCCTTCGCCCGGGCCCTCGCCCGGGAGGAGGGCGACCCGCGGCGCGCGATCCGGCTGCTCGCCCGGGAGACCGGGCGGCCCCGGGCGGAACTCGCGGCGACGCTGCGGGGGCTGGGAGCGCTTTCCCCCGGCGGCGAAGGCGGCTAGTCGAACAGGCCCGGCTGGATCCCGAGGACCTCTCTCACGGGGGCGTACCGGCGCCGGTGCTCCGGGCACGGCCCGAGCCTCCGGAGGGCCGCCAGGTGCTCGGCCGTCCCGTACCCCTTGTGCCGGGCGAACCCGTAGCCCGGGTAGCGCCCGTCGAGCTCCCGCATCCGGGCGTCCCGGTGGGTCTTGGCGAGGAGGCTCGCCGCCGCGATCGCCAGGTGCTTCCCGTCCCCGCCGACGACCGGTTCCTGGGGCACGGCGAGCCCGGGGATCCGGCGGGCGTCGACCAGCACGTAGTCCGGCGGCGGGTCGAGGGCGGTGACCGCCCGGTACATCCCGCGGAGGGCCGCCTCGTAGGGGCCGACCTCGTCCACCTCGGACGCCGGCACCTCGGCCACCGCCCAGGCGAGGGCGACCCGCCGGACCCGCTCCGCCCACCGCTCCCGGTCCGCCTCGGCGAGCCGCTTCGAGT
>JAMOQA010000522.1 GCA_027064265.1 Acidobacteriota bacterium | reverse complement strand
CTCGGTGCCCCGGGGGCGCACGCGGATCTCCATCCTCCAGGCCCGGGACGTGATCCTCTCGGCCCGGGAGCGCCCGTTCGAGCTGGCGCGGCGCGTCTACGTGATCGAGCCGGCGGACCTTCTCACCAACGAGGCGGCGAACTCCCTGCTCAAGGTCCTCGAGGAGCCGCCGCCGACCACCGCCCTCGTCCTCGTCACCTCCGCCCCCTGGAGCCTGCCGGTCACCGTCCGCTCCCGCCTCCAGCCGGTCCGCTTCCGTGCGCTGCCCACCCCGGTGATCCGGGAGATCCTCGCGGAGCGCGGCGTCCCTCCCGGGGAGGCCGAGCGCCGCGCCGCCCTCGCCGGCGGTTCCGTCGCCCGGGCCCTCGCCCTCGACCCGGAGGCCCACGCCGCCGACCGGGACGCCTGGCTCGAGATCCTCGAGCGCCTCGCCCGGGAACCCTCCCGGGCCGCGGCCCTCGCGGTCGTCGCGGGCGACCGGTGGGGCGGGTCGACCGAGGAAGCGGAAGCGGCCCTCTCCCTTCTCCTGGCCCTCCTGCGCGACCTGGCGGCCCTCGCGGAGGACGCTCCCCCCGCCGACACGGTCGCCGGCGAGCGGCTCGCTCCCCTCGTCCCCGTCGCCGCCCGCCTGCTGGGACCGGCGTTCGAGCGCACCGTCCGGCTGGACACGCTCCGCCGCGAGCTGGCGACGATCCACCGGAACCCGCGCCTCGCCCTCGAGGGGGCGGTGCTCCTCGTCGCGGGCCACCCGGTCCTCGGCTGACCCCCGGAAGTCCGAAAGGGACGCGCCCGGCCGCGGGGGCCGGGCGCGCCGTCGCGAAGGCGAAACGGGCCCTCAGTGCACGATCGCGAGACCCGCCGGCGAGACGCCGGCCGGGAAGGCGAGGCCGGTCATCTAGAGGGTGGTCCAGTCCAGCGCGGTGACCACGGCCCCGTCCGTGGCCGAGAAGAACATCAGCGGTCCCTCGAAGCAGACGTCCGGGCCGGGGGCCCGCTTGCCGCCGTCGGTGACGAGGGCCCACGCGCCGTCACCGGTCGGGGTGATCCCCTCGGGGTAGGTCAGGCCCGGGCGGGTGTCGATCGTGTCCTTCCGTGCGCCGATGAAGTCGCCCTCCCGGTGCGCGGAGAAGACCTCGAGTGCCCCGCCGTAGAAGTCGCTGATCGAGACCCGGCGGCCGACCGCCGCCACGCCGACCGGGAGCTGCCCGATCTGCTCCTGGCCCACCACCTCCCCGGAGGAGAGGTCGACGGTAGTGACCAGCTGGTCGTTCGGTCTGGCGACGACGAGCCACGGTCCGTCCGACGCCAGCGCCGGGACGAGACCCAGGAGCGCGACGAACGCGAGCACGAGCAGTCGCTTCATGGTGGACCCCCCTTGCGGCGCGCGGGGAAGGAAGCGCCTCCGCGGCGAGACGATCCGTCCGGACCGGGAGCCCCGCGCCCCCTCCCCCGGGCACCCGACCCCCGTCGAACCCGAACGGGTCCGGACAAGCGAGTACGCCGGTACGTCCCCGCCGGCAAACCGGATGTCCCGTTGCGCCCCGCGACCCCCTTCGCCCCGGTTCGTCCGGACATCCGGACAGGAAGTGCACAGGTTTAAAGTTCTACTTGCAATCTGTGCAAGTTCGCCCTGGCCTTCCCCCATGAAGATCAGGCGCCAGTTGCACGACCAGGTCCTCGCCGCGGCCCGCGAGTACCCCGTCGTCACGATCCTCGGGCCGCGCCAGTCGGGCAAGACCACCCTCGCCCGCATGGC
>JAMOQA010000521.1 GCA_027064265.1 Acidobacteriota bacterium | reverse complement strand
AGCGGGAGGCGCGATGAAGGGACTCGGCACGGCGCCACGGATCCCCGTGGTGGCGGCCGTCCTCGCGGCGCTGGCCCTCGCCGGCTGCGCGAGCCGGCCGCAACCGCAGCCGCTGGTCTATCCCGGCAAGCTGCCGGAACTGGAACCGGGAGGCGGACAGCGGCCGGTCTCGGAGGGATCCCTCTTCACCGACGGCGGCGCGGCGGAGCTGGTCGGTGACTTCCGCGCCCGCCACGTCGGCGACGTGCTGGTCGTCCAGATCTCCGAGGCGGCCCTCGGGTCGAGCTCCGCGGACAGCAAGCTGGACAAGAAGTCGGAGCACACCCTGAAGGCCCCCGTGATCTTCGGCTGGGAGAACAAGGTCAAGGGGAAGCTCGGTCCCGACTTCGACCCGGCCCTGGCGTTTTCGTCCAGCGGCGAGAAGGCGTTCGAGGGGTCCGGCGAGACCACGAGGAAGGCGAAGCTCTCCGCCCGGATCGCCGTCCGGGTGATGGCGATCGGCACCGGCGGACAGATGGTCGTCGCGGGAACCAAGGAGATCTCGGTCAACCACGAGCGCCAGACGATCACCCTCGCCGGGATCGTCCGGCCGGAGGACATCGGCCCGGACAACACGATCGTCTCGTCGAAGATCGCCGACCTGACGATCACCTACGGCGGCGTCGGCGACATCGCGGACACGACGCGGCAGGGCTGGTTCCAGCGCCTGCTCGCCAAGATCTGGCCGTTCTGAGGGGGTGACGGGATGCGCGTCCACCGGGTGCGAAGGTTGCCGGCGCTGGCCGCCGCTCTCCTGGCGGCAATCGCGGCCGTCCTCGCGGGGGCGCCTCCCGCCGGCGGCAAGGTGCAGCGGAAGCCGCCCGGGCCGAAGCTCCACGTCGACCCGGTGCCCGCGCCCGCCCCGGTGACCCGGGGGCCGGGCGGCGTACCCCTCAAGGACGTCGTGCTGGTCCAGGGCGTCCGCGAGAACCAGCTCACCGGCTACGGCCTGGTCGTCGGCCTCGCCGGGACCGGCGACGGGACCCAGGCGAAGTTCACCATCCAGAGCCTGGCCAACGCCCTGCAGCGGATGGGCGTCGTCGTGCCGCCGGCGGCGATCCGGGTGCGGAACGCGGCCGCGGTGATGGTGACCGCCAACCTGCCCCCCTTCGCCCGTCCCGGCACGCGCATCGACGTCAACGTCGCCTCGATCGGGGACGCCAAGTCCCTGGTCGGGGGCACCCTGCTGATGACCCCCCTGCGGGGGCCGGACGGGCGGATCTACGCCCTCGCCCAGGGCCCGGTCAGCCTCGGCGGCTCGTTCTCCGCCGGGGGCGGCGGGGCCTCGGTGCAGAAGAACCACCCGACGACCGGGACGATACCCGGCGGGGCCCTCGTCGAGCGCTCGGCCGGGATCGACCTCGCCGGGCGGCGGACGTTCTACCTGGAGCTGAAGCGCCCGGACTTCCAGACCGCCTACCGGATCGAGCAGGCCCTCGACGCCGCCTTCTCCCCCGGGACGGCCCGGGCCCTCGACCCGGGGACGATCCAGCTCAACGTGCCGCCGGTGCTGGCGGACAAGCCGGTGGAGTTCCTCGCCCTGGCCCTGGACGTGCCGGTGCGGCCCGACGTCCCGGCCCGGGTGATCCTCAACGAGCGGACCGGCACCGTCGTCCTCGGCGGTGACGTCCGGCTCTCGCGGGTGTCGATCACCCACGGCAACCTGACGATCTCGATCGCGCGGCGCCTCGGCGTCAGCCAGCCCGGCGCGTTCTCCGGCGGGGAGACGGTGGTCGTGCCCGAGGGCGAGGTGCGGGCCGAGGAGGAGGCGGGCAAGACCCTCTCCCTCGAGGAGGGCAGCTCGGTCTCCGACCTGGTCGAGGCGCTGAACAAGCTCGGCGTCTCGCCGCGGGACATGATCTCGATCTTCGAGGCGATCCGCGCGGCCGGGGCCCTCCACGCCGAGCTGGTGGTGATCTGATGCTGGACGGCGTCGGCGCGGTCCGGGGGATCCCCCTCGCCGGGAAGGCCTCGCGGCCGACCCGGGAACAGGTGCGCGAGGCGGCCCGGGGCCTCGAGGCGGTCCTCCTGCGCCAGCTGATTTCCTCGATGGAGAAGGCCCAGCTCGATGGGGGCTTCTTCGGCAGGTCCGCGGGGTCCGGCGCCCGGCAGACCACCTTCGAGCTGCTGCTCAGCCAGGCCCTCGCCGAGAACGAACCCCTCGGGCTCGCCGAGAAGATCGCCGAACAGCTGGCGCCCGGCGAGGACGCGGGCGGCTCGCTGCGGCAGGCGGCGGCCCTCGCCGGAGAGGTGCCTTTCGGGGCCCTCCCGGACGGGCGCCCGCCCTCTTTCGAAAACTTTCGGGTTGGCACTCAAGGCGGTGGAATCCCGGCCGATGAGAAAGGCAGGGAGCGACTGCCCGAAGGTCGCCCCCGGGAGGACTGAGCGATGAAGATCCATGGACCGGACCCGTTCGACAGGCTGAAGGAAGCCCTCTCCCGGCTGGAGGAGAAGGACCGCACCGAGCGCCCCGCCGGTCGGGATCGGGATGGTGCGGTCGGCGCCACGGGACGGGCCGGGGAGACCGACCAGGTCCAGCTCTCCGAGCGCGCCCGGGAGATGCGGCGCCTGCGGGACGAGCTGGAGAAGAACCCCGAGATCCGGGAGCAGCTCGTGGCGAAGCTCCGGGAGGAGATCGCCTCCGGGCGCTACGGGATCGACGGGCGCCGGATCGCCGACGGGATCCTCGCCGAGGACGCCCAGCTCCGGGGAGAGGAGACCGGTGAGTCCTGATCCGCGGCTTTCCGCCCCGGAGCGGCTGGCCGCCGTCCTCGAGGCGGAGGCGGAGCTGTTCCGCGAGTTCGCCACCCAGGCGGACGAGCAGCGGCGCGCGCTCCTGGCGGGAGACGTCGCCGCGCTCGAGCGGCTGGCCGACCGGGCGGACGCCCTGGCCCTCCGGTTCCGGATGCTGGAGGAGCAGCGCGGTCGGCTGGAGGCCGAGGTGGACGGGGATCCACCGCCGCGCCTCGCCCGGGCCCGGGACGAGGCCCGCCGCGCCCTGGTCGGGCTGCTGCGGGAAGCGGCGGTCTCCGGCACGGTCCTCGACCGACTTGGCGACACCTTCGGCGTTCGGGCGGCGGCGGTGTCCGGGATCTGCGGGACCACCTACCTGCCCGACGGGCGGCCCCGGGAAGCCGCGGCCGCCGGCGGGAATCTCTCGGCGGAGGGCTGAGCCGTGACGGTCTTTTCCCAGTTCGCCATCGGACGGACCGCGATGCGGGCCTTCCGGCTCGGCATGAACCTGGCGGGGTACAACGTCGCCAACGCGAACTCGCCGGGCTTCAGCCGGCGGCGCCTCGAGCTGGGTCCGTTGCCGACCATCGCCGTTCCCGGCGGCTGGGCCGGGATGGGGGTCGACGTGGTCTCGGTCCACCGGGTCCGGGACCCGTTCCTCGACTTCGCCACCCGCCGGGAGATGGGGCGGCTCGGCGCCGACACCGCCCGGGCGGAGATCCTCTCGGCGATGGAACCGATGTTCGGCGAGGTCGGGACGAACGAGCTGCAGGGAGCGCTGACCGGCTTCTTCGATTCCGTCGAGTCGCTCTCGGTGCAGCCGGATGACCCGGCCGTGCGGGAGAACGTGGTCGCCGCCGGGCGGGAGGTCGCTTCGACGTTCCACCGGCTCGACTCGTACCTCGTCGAGACCCGCCGCTCCGCGAACCAGCAGGTGTCCGACAAGGTCGAGCGGGTGAACGACATCCTCGACCGGGTCGCCGAGATCAACGTCGAGCTGCTCGGCCTCGAGGCCGGGGGCGACGAGGCCTCCGACCTGCGGGACGAGCGGGACCGGCTGATCGACGAGCTGTCGGGCCTGGTGGCCGTGCGGACCGTCGAGGCGGACAACGGCCAGCTCAGCGTGTTCCTCGAGGAGACCGGGGACACCCTCCTCGCCGGCGAGCTGGCCCATCACCTGGAAACCTTCCAGGACTCCGCGGGGATGCACCACGTGACGGTTCGCCGGGGCGGTGAACAGGTGGACCTGACCGATCGGCTGCGGCTCGGCGCCCTCGGCGGCTACCTGGAGGTCCGGGACGACGACGTGCCCCGCTACCGGGAACGCCTGGACACGCTCGCCGCGGAGTTCGCGAGAGAGGTCAACGCGGTCCACTCGGCCGGGTACGGCCTCGACGGTTCGACCGGGCGCGCCTTCTTCGTGCCCGACCCGCCGGGGGAACGCCGAGATCGAGGAGGATCCCCGGCGGATCGCCGCGGCGGACGCCGCCGACGAGCCGGGGAACAACGTCGTCGCCCTGCGGCTGGCCGCGCTGCGGGAGGAGCCGGTGGCCGGGCTGGGCGGACACTCCTTCGCCGGGTACGGGGCCGAGCTGATGGCGACGATCGGGCGGGACACCGCCACCGTCGACGCGAACCGCCAGGCCGGGGAGACGATCGTCGACTCCCTCGACCTCAAGCGGCAGCAGCTCTCCGGGGTCAGCCTCGACGAGGAGGCGGCCGACCTGGCGAAGTGGCAGCAGTCGTACCAGGCGGCGGCCCGGTACATGCAGACGGTGAACCGGGTCACCGAGATGGCCCTCGGCCTGCTGGCGGGGTGATCCGATGGCGATCTTTCGCGTCTCGAACGCCTTCTCCCAGCGGGTCTTCCTGCGGAACCTGCAGCGGAACCGGGCCTCCCTGGACGAGGCGCTGGCGCGCACCTCCTCGGGGCTCCGCGTGCGCTATCCCTCGGACGACCCGGAGGCCGCGGCGGAGATGCTGCGCCTCCAGGAGGAGATGCAGCAGCTGGTGATGCGCCAGCGGGGGATCTCCCAGGCGCGGCCGTGGCTGCAGATGCTCGAGGAGGCGGCCGGCGACCTGGGAGACATTCTCACCTCGGCCCTGCAGTACGCGGTGCAGGGCTCGTCGGACACCCTCGACGACGCCCAGTACGAGGCGCTGGCCGAGCAGGTCTCGGGCCTCCGCTCCCAGCTGATGAGCCTGACCAAGCTCAAGATCAGCGGCCGGTACATCTTCTCGGGGACGCTGACCGACACGGAGCCGTTCGACGGCGAGGGCCACTACCAGGGGAACGGCCGGGCGATCCGGATCCACCTCGACGCGGAGGACGTGACGATCAACGTCCCCGGCGACGAGCTGTTCGGAGAGATGGGGGTCGGGGGGCCGATGCAGGTGCTCGCCGACCTGGAGGAGGCGTTCCACGACGCCGACACGGAGCGGGTGCAGCAGCTCCTCGACGAGTTGCGGGACGCGATCTCCTCGAACGCCGCGATGCTCTCGCGGATCGGCAACCGGCGGAAGGCCCTCGAGGACGCCGACGTGCGCCTGCAGGACCGGCAGCTCAGTCTCCAGCAGAGGGTCGCGGACCTGGGTTCCGCCGACATGGCCGAGGCGATGTCCGACGTGCAGAAATTCGAGACCGGCTACCAGGCGACCCTGGCGGCCGGCGCGAAGCTCTTCGGCCCCACCTTCTTCGACTACCTCGGGTGAGCGCATGACGGAACAGGTGCTCGAGCGGGAGGAGACGCGCACCGGCCTTGCCGGTGAGCAGACGGCGATCCGCTTCCCGGAGGGCCTCCCCGGCTTCGAGGCGGAGGACCGCTGGGAGCTGGTCCAGCGGGAGGACGTCCGGCCCTTCCTCTGGCTCCGCTCCTGCCGGAACCGGGCGCTCGCCCTCCTGGTCGTCGACCCGCGCCTGCTGGTTCCCGGCTACGCGGAGAAAATCCCGGCCCACGTGGCCGACCGGGTCGCCGCCAGCGGCGTGGACGGACTGCTGCTGCTCGTGGTCGTGACCCTGCAGGAGGAGGGCGGCGCGACGGTCAACCTGCGCGCCCCCATCGTCGTGAACCCGGAGCGGATGGTCGGGGTCCAGGTGATCCTCGACCGGCGCGACCTGCCGCTCCGCCATCCACTCGGCGTCGAGGACGACGGGGAGGAGTAGGACGCTCCTCCCGGGACAGGGAGGTCCCGGAATGCTCGTGCTCAGCAGGAAACCCGGCGAAGCGATCGTGATCGGCGGAGGCATCCGCCTGCGCGTGCTCGAGGTGCGCGGCAACCACGTCCGCCTGGGGGTGGAGGCGCCCCCGGAGGTCAACGTGGTCCGCGAGGAGCTGCACCGGGCGGTCGTCGCCGCGAACCGCCAGTCGGCCCGGGCCGACGACCGGTCCGCCGCGCTCGTCGCCTCCCGCCTGCGGGCGCGGGGAGGGGGGAAGGAACGATGACGAGCGGCCGGATGGTCACGCCGGGGGCCCTGGCGGACCGGATGGACGCCCTGCCGCCGATGCCCCAGGCGGCGGGGAAGGTGCTGCGCCTGCTGGAGCAGCAGGACACCACCGCCGACGACCTGCGGCGCGTGATCGAGACCGACCCGGCGCTGACCGGGACGGTCCTGCGCCTCGTGAACTCCGCCCTCTTCGGGCTGCCGCAGCAGATCTCGACCCTCTCCCACGCGATCATGCTGGTCGGCTTCCTGCGGCTGCGGTCGCTGACGCTGACGACGGTCGCGGCGGGCCTGAAGGGGATGATCCCGCCGGACGCGGCCGCCGAGCAGGCGCTGATCTGGGAGCACTCGGTGGACACCGCGCTGGGGGCGAAAGTGATCGCGGAGCGGCTCGGCTTCGGCTGGAGCGAGGAGGCGTTCGTCGCGGGGTTGCTGCACGACGTCGGGCGCCTGGTGCTGCTCGCCTTCCAGGTGCGGGAGTACCGCGGGCTCGTCGACCCGGGCCGCGGGTCGCTCCCCACGCCCGAGGAGGAGGTCGAGCTGCTCGGGATGGACCACGAGGAGGTCGGCCGGGAGCTGCTCTCCCGCTGGAACCTGGCCCCCCAGCTCGTCGAGGTCTGCGGCCGTCACCACGGCGACGTCCTGCCCGAGGGGG
>JAMOQA010000520.1 GCA_027064265.1 Acidobacteriota bacterium | reverse complement strand
CGCGGTCCGCGAGGGGAAGATCCGCCGGGCGGGCGAGGGGTGGGAGATGACCGACCTCGCGGCCTCCCCCCTGCCCCCGCCGCCGGGGGAGAGGTTTCCCGCGCGGTCCGCGCCCCTTCCAACCACTCCGGCGGGTCGCTTCCTCGCGGCCCTCGCCGTCCTCGGCTTGCCGTCCTCGCCCCTCGAGGTGGCCCGCACCGCCGACCTGCCCGCCGCGGACGCGGGACGCATCGTCCGGGAACTGCGGCGGGACGGCCTCCTCGATCGCCTGGCCGACGGCCGGGTGTTCCTGCCCCCGGGCGTCCATCCCGCCGTGCCGGACGAGGCTCTGCCGGTTCTGCACGCCCGGGCCCTCGCGGCAGTACGCAGGTCGTCCCGCGGGGGGAGTTCGCGAGAGGAGATTCCCGAGGCGGCGCGCCTCGCCCGCCACGCCCTCGGCGCCGGGCGCACGATCGCCGGGGCGCGGCTCGCCGCCCTCGCGGTGGATCGTGCCCTGCGGGAGGACGAGCCGGAACTCGGGGCCGCGATGCTCGCGCACCTGCCGGACGCGCCCGGCGAGCTGCCGAACCTGGCCCGGGCGATTCTCGACCGCGTGCGGGGCGACCTGGCCCTGGCCCGGGGAGAGGCGGGACGGGCGGTGGAGCTGCTGGCCGCCGCCGCCGGCCGGTTCGAGCGGGAAGGCCGGCGGGTGGCGGCTGCCCTCGCCCGGGCCCGGGAGGGAAGGGCCCGGGCCGCCCGGGGGGACCTCGCTGCCGCCCTGGAGCTGTTCCGGGGGCTCCCCCGGGAAGGCCTGCCACCCGGCGCCCGTGCCGCGATCCTGCTCGAGGAAGGGGTGGTCCTCGCCGTCGCCGGGCGGGCGGACGAGGCGGCCGCCCGGTTCCGGCGAGCCGCCCGCACGGTCCCGCCGGGCCACCCCCTCCGTGCCCGGGCGGACGTCTCTCTCGGGCGAGCCCTCGTTCTCGCGGGGCGGGCCGAGGAAGGCCTGCCGGCCCTGCGGCAGGCGGAGGAGGAGGCTCGCACGACCCCCGTCCTGCTGCGCCCGCTCCTGCTCGCCCGCCTCCAGGGGGAACTCGCCGTCGGCAGGCCGCTGCGGGTCCTGGCCGAGGTTCCGCGGGCCCTCGCCCTCCTCGAGGAGCGGGCGGACGCGGACGGCCTCGCGCTCCTGCATACGCTGGCCGGGGAAGCCCACCGTGCCCTCGGAGAGTGGGAAGCCGCCCTGCACTCGTTCCGGGAGGCCGCCGCCTGGCGACGGGTGCAGGGCAACCCCGCGTGGACGGCCGCCGCCCTCGGGCGCCTGGCTGCCGTGGAGATCCACCTGGGTCTCCTCGATCCCGCGCGGCGCCGGATCGAGGAAGCCCTCCGCCTCCTCGGCGAGCGGGCGGCCCCGGCGCACCGGGCCCCCCTGCACGCCCAGCTCTCCCGGCTGCTCGCCCTCTCCGGGGATGCGGAGGAAGCCGTGCGGTCGGGCCTCGCGGCTCTCGCCCTGGCCCGCCACGAGACGCCCGACCGCGAAGCCGACGCCCGCGCGGCCCTGGCCCGGGCCCTCGCCTCGGCGGGCCGGCTCGCCGAGGCCGCCGCGGCCGCCCGGCGGGTGCTCGACCTGCTCCGGGCGGCGGGAGGGCTCGACCGGGACGCGCTGGCCGCCGAGATGCTGGCCCTGCGGGCGCGGCACCTGGCCACGCTGGCCCCCCGGGAAGCGCTGGCCCTGGCACGCCGGGCCCTCGGGCTCGCGGACCGGGCCGCGGCGCCCGACGCCGCCCGGGAAGCCCTCCTCGTCATGGCGGAAGCCCACGCGGGCCTCGAGGACCCCGGGGCGGCGGAACGGGCGCGGGACACGGCCCGGGCCCGGCTCGTGGTCGAGGCGGGCCGCCTCGCCCCCGACCTGGCCGAGGCTTTCCTCTCCCGGCCGGACAGGGCGACGGACGGCATCGGGGTCTCGTCCGCCGGCCAGCGTCTCGCGGCCCTCTACGAGATCGTCGCCGAGCTGAACGGAGGGCGGGAGCCCCGGGAGGTGGTCGAGGTGCTCCTCGACCGGGCCCTCGAGCTCCTGGGAGCGGAGCGGGGCGCCGTCCTCCTCGCCCGCCCCGGGGGGGAACTCGAGGTCGTCCTGTCCCGGCACGTGGAACCGGAGACCGAGCGGGACGCCATCGCGCTCTCGCGCACGATCCTCGACCGGGCCCGGGGCGGCGAGGCGATCCTGGCGGCGGATCCGGCCTCGGATCCCCGCTTCGCCGGCGCCCACTCGGTGCGGATGTTCGCGATCCGGGCGGTGCTGTGCGTGCCGCTCCGTACCCGCACCGGCATGGTCGGCGCGGTCTACGTCGACTCCCGCGCGCCGGGCCGGCGCTTCACGGGGGAGGACCTGCGCTTCCTCGAGGCCCTCGCCCACCACGCGGCCCTCGCCCTCGAGAACGTCCGGGAGCGGCTCCGCCTCGCGGAGGAGAACGAGCGGCTGCGCGCCCAGCTCGACCGGCGCGACCGGCTGGGGCCCCTGGTGGGGGCCTCCCCCGCGATGCAGGAGGTCTACCGCAAGATCGAGGAGATGGCCCCGACCGGGTTCCCCGTCCTGGTCCTGGGGGAGTCCGGGACCGGCAAGGAGCTGGTCGCACGGGCCCTCCACCGCCACGGGCCCTCGCCGGAAGGTCCGTTCGTCGCGGTCAACTGCGCCGCGCTCCCCGCGTCGATCCTCGAGTCGACCCTCTTCGGCCACGAGAAGGGGGCGTTCACCGGGGCGGACCGGGCCCGCCCCGGCCTCGTGGAGCGGGCCCACGGAGGCACCCTCTTCCTCGACGAGATCGGGGAGCTGCCCCTCGAGATCCAGGCGAAGTTCCTGCGGGTCCTCGAGACCCGGGAGGTCCAGCGGCTCGGCGCCGCCGCCCCCCGCCCGGTGGACTTCCGCCTGGTGGCGGCGACGAACCGGGACCTCGCCGAGGAGGTCGGGAAGGCACGTTTCCGGGAAGACCTCTACTACCGGCTCGACGTCCTCCGGATCACCCTCCCCCCCCTCCGGGAGCGCATCGAGGACCTGCCCCTTCTCGTGGAACACCTCCTCGAGAAGCTCGAGGAGACCTTCGGCCCGCTGCGGGTCCACCCGGAGGTGCTCGCCCGTCTCGCATCCTGGCGCTGGCCCGGCAACGTGCGCGAACTGGAGAACGTGCTCCGGCGTCTCGCCCTTCGCGCCCGGCAGGGCGAGATCGGCCCGGACGCTCTCGCCGGCGACCCGGAGATGGCCGAGCGGTTCGGGATGACCGCCGCCCCGGGTCCCACCCGCCTCGAGGAAGCGGAGCGGGAGGCGATCCGCCGGGCCCTGGAGCTGACCCGGGGCCACCGGGAGCGTGCGGCCCGCTTGCTCGGCATCGGTCGGGCCACCCTCTTCCGGAAGATCCGCCGATACGGTCTCGGGGACGTGGGCCGTCTCGATGTGAGACCCCCGGGAAAGCCGGACGCAACTCCTTGAATCTCGGCATCTTCTTCCCGCCCGCCCGGGAACGGTTTCCCCGCACGGAGATGCGCAATCTCAACCTGAGACGCTTCCGCGAGCCCGCCGCGTCGCCGGCCCCGCGGCTGCATCTGCTCACAATCCACTGATTTACAGTCAGTTACGCGTTCTCCAGCCCGCCTGGCGCCGAGCTGGCACGGCTCGTGCTCTTGGAAGGAGCGCCCGGAAGAGGCGAACCCGTCACGCGGGAGCGAGGACCCGCAGGGAACGCCGGGAGGCCGGGCACGACGAAGAAGGAGGAACTCGCTGGAAACAGGATCTTCTCCCGGCTGGACCGGCACCCGCGTCCCCGACACGAGCAAGGGGTGACCAGCGGAAGGGCGCGGGCGAGGAGCCCCGGGAGAAGACAGGAGATGCGCAAGGGAGGGAGCGAAGGAACGGAACGAGATACGGAGGAACTCCCCCAGGACCCCAACCCTGGCCTTCGGCAAGCCAGGCGGCAGGCACCCCGGGACCCCCCTCACCCCCCTCTCAGATGGGGCGCCTGCCGGTCCCGCCCTCCCGTGGGGCCGCGCTCCGAGGCACTTCCGACCCCGCCTCGCCGCGCGGCCCCCACTTTTTCCCGCCCCCCCGATTCCTGGAACCCCTCAACCGGGACTCCGGGCCGTTTCCTCGAGCTCGGCGAGGAGGGCGGCCGCATCACGGGACGGGAGGGCGAGCAGCCAGTCGCGGACGCGGGCGGCCGGGAGCCGGCCGGAGAGGAAGGCCCGGGCGAGGCGGCGGGCGGTGCCGGCGCCGGAGCCGGCCCGGGCTGCGGGACCCGGGTCGATCGGCACCGCCAGGACCTCGGCGAGGATCTCCCGGATCTCCTTCCAGGGGGAGCCGGGCCGGAACTCCCCGAGCCCGTCGATCCGGCCCCCGAGGGCGTCGACCAGGAAGCGCCCGGTCTCCCGGGCGACGGCGGCTAGCCGCCGGGGACGCGCCGCGAGGACCCGGGCCCCCGGGTGCCATGCGGCCCCGGAACGGTCCAGGCGCTCGAGGAACGCAGCGACCTCCTCGCGCGTCGCGCCCCCTTCCCGGAGCGCTCGCCGGATCCGTCCCCGCTCCCCGTCGCCGAGCACCAGGGGAAAGAGGTCGGCGAGCCAGGTTCCCGGGGCGACGGCCAGCTCCCGGGGGTCGATCCCGACGGTCTCGAGGGAGGCGAGGGCGATCTCGTGCACCAGCAGCCCCGGGTCCGCGAGGGGAGGCGGCGGCTCCCCCCCGAGCCAGCGGGCGTGGACCCGCCCGAGCGCGGCTCGCCGCCCCCCCGGCACCGGCCGGTGCACCGAGAAGGAGTCGCCCGCCCGCCGGGGACCGGGCCCGGGCGGATCGGTCTCGAGGTCGTGGAACACCCGGACGATCGCCCTGCCGGGAAACTCCTCCCGGAGTGCCCGCGGAAGGTGGTCCGCCGCCAGGTGGGCCTCGCCGACGACGATCACCGCCCCGGTCCCGGGCGGAGCGGAAGCCAGGTGGGCCGCCAGCCGGGCGGAGAAGACCCGGTCCCGGAATCCCAGGCTCTCTCCCCCGCCGCGCGGGAGGACGTCGAGGGGGAGCACCGCGACCTCCAGGTCGCGGGCGAGGGAGAGCAGCCGGAGCACCGGCGCCCACGGGTAGCCCCATTCCTCGTCCCAGCGGACCCGCCGGCGCAGTTCGCCGCCCCCGATCCGGCGGGCGAGCCATCGTTCCAGGTGCCGCCGGTCCCGGGCGGCGAACGCCTCGAGGGCGAGAACGGCGGGGCGGCCCGCTCCCCGCAAGGCGCGGAGCAGCTCCATCGCCGAGCGACAGGCCCCGGGAAGCGGATGGAACTCTCCCAGCAGGACGACGTCCGCCGCGGCCGCGGCAGCGAGCCACGCCCCGGCGGGGCAGGCCCGCCAGGCGAGGGAAGCGATCTCCTCCGCGAGCGCGGAAAGGTACGGGAAGCGGGCGACCGGGTCGTCGCGCACCGACCGGCCCGGTTCAGCCGGAGTGGTTCCGATCCTCGCCGGCCTCGGGGGGACGCGGCGGGCCCGACTCGTCGCCCCGCATCGCCGACCGGAAGTTGCGGATCCCCTCGCCCAGGCCCTTCCCCAGCTCGGGGAGCCGCCGCCAACCAACGAGGATGACGATGATGAACAGCAGGACCAGCAGCTCGGGGAGACCGAGCGATCCGATGAACGCGAGGGGAGCGGTCACGGGCGTCCCTCCTGGGGGTCCCGCCACGCGGCGGGCCCGACACGACGAGTCTACACCTGGATCTTCCGCCGATCCCCCGCCCGCCGGGTGATCCCCGCGTCGTCCAGGGCCTCGAGGAGCGGGATCGCCCACTTGCGGGTCAGGCCGAAGATCTCCTTGAACCGGGGCACGTCGATCCAGCCGTCCCCCGCGGTCGCTTCCCGGCGCAGCCCATCGACGACCCGCTCCCAGGTCGTCCCGGCGATCCAGGCGTCGCCCCGCAGGCGGACCGCCTTCCCCCGCCGGGCCAGGAAGGCGAGGAGCTTGCGCGCCCCCCGGCCCGGGTTCGCCTCCCGGAGCAGGTCGTCCTCGGGAACCGCCTCGAGCCCCGCCCGCTCGAGGATCGCGAGGATCCGTTCCACCGCCGCCTCCTGCTCGGGGGTGAGGCGCGGGTCGTGGCCCGGCAGGCGGACGCTCTCCCGGGTCCAGGCGATCCGTTCCCCCGCGGCCAGCCGGTCGAGGAACGCGGCGAACTCGTCGGAAGACCACCGGGCCGCGAACCGCTGGCGCAGCAGCTCCGGGGGAGGGCCGGGCTCGAGGGGTTCGGCCCGGTGCAGCCCGCCCAGGTGCTCCACGAGGTCCCCGGCGATCTCCTCCGCCGCCCGCGGGTCGAGGAGACGGGTCCCGGCGAGGGAGACCGCCCGGCCCTCTTCCTCGAGGCGCTTCGCGAGGTCGCCCGCGGTGGCCCGGGGAATCCCGAGCCGGGGAGACCGCTCGAGGGGAAAGCCGGCCCGTCCCGCCCGGGCCACCTGCACGGCCAGCCGGTCCGCCGGCCCCCCGCCGGCGAGGGCCCGGACCTCCCGGTTCCAGGCGACATCGGCCCGCCGCCAGCGGGGCGGGTCCAGGTCGGCGACGGTCCCGCCGGCCAGGGTGATCACCGGCGAGTAGCGCCGCAGGATGAACCGGTCGCCCGGCAGCAGGGCCAGCGGCTCCTCGAGGCGCACCTGGAGCACGCCCTCGTCGCCGGGCCGGATCCGCCCCGGCTCCGGCAGGCGCAGGCGGCCGAGCACCTCGGCGGTGCCGTGGTGGACCCGGACCCGCATGCCGTGCTCGAGGGGGACCGGCGCGTCGTCGACGACCCGCACCAGGGCGTCCAGGACCCGGGTGCTCACCGCCCCCTCCGGGGGAACGAGCACCATCCCGCGGCGCAGCTCGGAGCGTTCCACCCCCTGGAGGTTCACGGCG
>JAMOQA010000519.1 GCA_027064265.1 Acidobacteriota bacterium | reverse complement strand
CAGGCTGCCGGATCGACGTCCCGCCGCAGAAGCGCCAGCAGGTACGTTCCCGGCCCGAGCGTGTACTCCGGCACGACGAGCCGCGCCACGGGACACGGCTTACCATCCTCGACCCGGATCGACTTCCCGGGGAAGACCGCGACGACCTCCGGGGGAGAATCCTCCTCGCCGGTGGTGCGCAGCAGCACTCCCCGCAGCTCGCCCGGGCGATCTCCGCACGCCGACCACGTCAGCCGCAGCCGGTCCCCCGGGTCCACGGGACCCGTCACGAGACGCCACGCGCCTCGCTCTCGGTCCCGACGCGCCACCAGGCTCCCCGGGCTCCAGGCGAGGTCCTTCCCCGTCGCCACCTCCAGCATCGGCGGGCCGGGCTTCTCCCCCGGAGGCCGCAGCGCGATGCCGAGGGCGCCCCCGGTCCGGCCGGCGACCATGTCCGTCACCGCCGCCCGCAGCACGAGCCCTCCCGTGCCCGGAGGTTCGCCGCACCGCACCCTCGCCACCAGCTCCCGGCGGTCCCCGTCACCGGGCGGCAGGGGTACCCACAGGACAACCCGTCCGTCCCGCTCCCCCTCCACCGTGCAGGCCGTCCGGCTACGGGAGCCGGCGACCACGTCCACCAGGAGGCGCGCGATCGTGCCACCCTCCGGCCCGTGCCACGGCTCCCACGCGAGGTCCGCGAGGGGCACCCGCACGCGCAGCTCGAACGCCTCTCCCGGGACCAGCCCGGGCTCCACCCGCACGCGTGGCTCGGCGAAGTCCACCGGGTCGAGCAGCGCCGCCGTCCGCCGACGCAGCAGCCGGGCACGTTCCGTCTCCAGCAGGAACCGGCCCGGCATCTCGACCTCGGCCCCCCAGAGGTCCCGCCGACGTCGCGTGTCCACCTCCACCCGCACCGGCACCCGACGCACTCGCGCCGCGTCCTCCACCGGCACCGACAGGACATAGTGGCACGCGAGCCGCTCCTCGAGTCGCCGCCACGCCAGCGACAGGTCCCCCGCGTTCCGCAGGACGCCGCCACCGGTCTCGAGGGCCAGCGGGGTGAGCAGCCGCACCGGGAGCAGCTGCGCCGCGGGATACGCCCCCTTCCCCGGCCGGACCACCCGGGTCAGCCCCGGTACGTCCACCGTCCACAGCGCGAACTCCCCCCGTGCCGCGTCGAGTACCGCGTCCAGGTCCTCCTGCTGCCGACGGGCGTCGACGGAATGCATCTCCCGGGCCGTGTAGAAGACGACTCCCTTCCAGCCCGGCCAGTCCCGGTTCGCGAGGAGGATCGCCCGCAACGCCGACAGGCTCGCCTCCGGCTGGGGACCCAGGAGCCCGTCCACCACGTGCTCGTAGTAGTTGCCCGGGATGGAAGGCACCTCGAGGACGACGTTCATGGCGGCGGTGGCGTTGCGGGTCATCGTCCCGCCGCCCTCCGCCGAGAGGAGCCCCCCGATCAGGGCGGCACTCCCCTTCTCGGGCTCGTTGCCCTGCCCGAACTTCGGGAACGTCTTCCCGAGCGGCCCGGTCGAGCGGATCTTCCCCACCTCGTCCCGGGTCGGTTTCGCGACGGCCCGGACGTCCGGGTCCCGCCGGTACTCCTTCGCGACCGACGGCCGCCTGCCCGCGGGGAACCACCCGCGCCACGGCTCCTCCCGCAGCAACCGGGCGGCCAGCCGCAGTTCCCGTGGGTCCGCGGTCGCACCGGCCGTCAGGGGCAGCACGGTTCCCGTGATCGCGTAGACCCGGTATCGCCAGGGCCCCGCCCCCTCCGACTCGATCCGCTCGGCCAGCTGCTCGAGCGCTTCCGCCACCTTCCAGCGACCCCGGGCGTCCAGCCAGTTGAGGTCCGCGACCAGCAGGACCAGCCGCTCCTCCGGGCGCGCCGCCTCGGCCGGCTCGCCGGACTCGGCCCCGCACACCTCGTCCAGCGCCAGGCCACGCCGGGTGCCACCCGCGAGTTCTTCCCCGTCGACCCAGACCCGGAGGTCCTCGACACCGAGACCGCGCACGACCTTCCCCGTCCGCGGGTGGCGCACGACGAACGGCACCTGCAGCAGGCGGATGGAAACCTCTTCCCGTACCCCCGGGGCACGGACGGGATCGTCCGCCGCGGCACCCACCGCGGAACCAGCGCACACCGGCAGGACGAAGAGGACGACGATCGCGGGGGTCCACCACCGTTTCGTGACGAGATTCATCGATACCTCCCTCCGTGGCTCGGCCCCGTGATACGCGAGAAGGCCGCCACAGGTCAATCGGGTGGTCGGGAAGGCGCCGCGGTTCCGCCGCGTACCGCGCGGGGACCACTCCGCGCAAGTGCTGCGCGAAAGACGCGGCGCGGGCCCGGAGGCCCGCGCCGCCCTGCCGGGGAACGTTCCCGGCAGTTCCTCGAAGGCGGCCAGGCGGAACGCGTCTGCGAGGGTGAAGGGCGGGGTACCGCCAAGGAACGGGGAACGCTCGGCGAACTCGTCGGCCGCATCGCCCGTCCCGGCCCGCGCTCCTAGCCCCGCGACACCTTCTCGACGAGGCAGCTCCACCAGCGGACCGGGCTCGCCTCGGAGGGGTCCACCCGGGCGAGGGCGGCGTCGACCCAGGCTTCCCTCCCGGCCGGGGGAACGTCCGGGTAGAGGCGTCCGCCGAACGCCGGCAGGCGCGCGAGGGCGGCCAGCTCCGCTGCCGGGACCGGGACGTCGTCGACACGCTCCTCGAGGAGTTCCAGGCCCGCTTCCTCCGCGAGAGCCAGCAGGTCGGTTCGCCGGCGGACCGGCCCCGCCGGTGCCGGCGCCCGGCCGAACCGGCGCTCCCCTTCCCTCGCCAGGGCGACCTGGAGCGGGGCCGGGGGAAGGTCGGGCACGTCGGCCAGCTGGGCCGCCGGGACGTTCCAGGCGAACCGGCCCCCGGGCCGGAGAACCCGGGCGACCTCGGAAAGGCTCCGGTCGAGGGGGACGAAGTGCCAGAGGGCCGCGGAGCAGGTCCCGGCATCGAAGATCGACGAGCCGAAGGGAAGGGCGGCGGGAGAGACGACGGCTCCCGCGGCGATTCCGGCGGGGAACCGGGGGAGGGCGACCCGCAGCATGGCGGCGGCCCCGTCCGCCAGGACCAGGGACACCCCGGGGCCGGCCCGGGCCAGCAGGCGTTCCGCGACGATGCCGGTCCCGGCCGCCAGGTCGAGCAACCGCTCCCCGGGGCGCGGGTCGACCAGCTCGGCGAGGATCCCGGCGAGAAAGCGGTACAACCTCCCCGCGGCGACGATCTCCGCGTACGTCTCGGCCGCTCGGGGATCGTCCCAGGAGTCCGGGTCGCGGAAGGCCACCGGCGGGATCAGGCGCGGCCCTCGGCCCAGGCCCGGGCGAGCACCTCGAGGAGGTCCGCCGCCTCGACGAGGGCACCGGGATCCAGGTTCTCGGGCACGTCACGCCGGGAATGGACCGCGAGCACCGCCGGCGAGAGCTTCCCGGAGGTCAGGGTGACGACCCGGCGGCAGACCCGCTCGAGGATCGTGGCATCGGTGGCGGCGCCCGGCGGGAGGCATACCCGCCGCGCCCCGATCCCGGCCTCCGAGGCCCGGTCGAGGACCCAGCCCACCGCCGGATCGCGGCCGACGACACCGACCGGCCCGGGACCCCCGACCCCGTCGAGGTTGATCACCAGGGTCGGTTCCAGGTCCCACCCGAGGGCCTCCCCCCGGGCGAGTGCCCGCACGCCGGCGAGCATGTCCTCCTCGCCGCCCGTGAAGACGACGACCAGTTCCGTCCATGGCGGCGGGTCGGCGGCGAACCGGCGGGCGACCTCGAGGGCCACCGAGAGGGAACCGGCGTTGTCGAGGGCACCGGGGGACTCGTTCCCGAAGGACAGCGCGGCGAGGCCGAGGAAGGAGAGCGCTCCGGCCCCCGCGAGGAAACGGCCCAGGTCGTCCCCCGTGCTGTCGTCCGGGGAGAGCCACGAGAGGAGCGTGCCGGCCAGCCCGGCGAAGCCGGCCGCCGCCAGCCCTCCGCGGGCCAGGAGGGGGATGTTCTGGGACTTGCTGTCGTGGTGGGCCACCAGGACGACCCGCCGCTCCGGTTCTTCCACGGGGAACCGTGCGACCAGGTTCGCCGTCTCGGTCTCCCGCTGACCGTGCTCGAAGAGCCTGTCCACCCGGAGGAGCGAGCGGAGCAGCGCGAACCCGGCCGCCGCGGACGTGCCGGTGGCGACGATCTCCGGGGGCCTCTTCCGGCCCTTCCAGCCGAGGGCACAGGCCCCGGCCAGCGCGGCCATGGCGAGACGGTAGGCCAGGATCGGCCCGCCTCGGCGGTAGCGAACCTCGTCCTCGTCCACCTCGAGCCCGGCCCCGCGCAGCAGCTCCCGCAGCCGGGACCGGACCCGCTCGTCGCCCGGGCTGCCGGCCGCCCGGGGAATCGCCAGCTCGCGGACCGTCGCGAGGAGATCGGGAATCGCCCGGTGTCCGTCCATGGTCGGCCTCCCTTCCGGCCGGGTCGGCCCGGCCCTCACCGACAAGCTAGTGCTGGGCGCTCACCGTGACCTTCATCTTCTTCACCAGCGGGATCGCGTAGTTCAGCGTGATCCGCCGGATCTGGGCCTCTCCGGCCCGGCCCCGCCAGATCCTCTTCCGGAAGACGAACTCGTCGATCACCGCGTCGTTCTCGTCGAGGAGCGTCACCTGGACGTTCAGGGTCCACGCCCGGTCGCCGGGGTTCTCCGCGAAGACCGTGTACCGGAGCCAGGAGAACCTGGACTCGCCCCCGGGGGGCGGAAGCAGCTCGCGGATCAGGGGTTTCCGGTCCCGCACGACCTGGATCGTGGTCACCCGGAGGTCCCCGACGGTAAGGTCGAGCCGGGCCGCCTTGTCCAGGGCGAACGGGATGGTCTTCGAGGCGACGAGTCCCGAGGCCGAGGTGGGAACCACGGCGGCGAGCAGGACGGCGAGGACGATCAGGAGGCTGGTCTCGTGGCGCATCGGCAACTCTCCTTGCCGTTCGATCGGGCCCGCTCGGACCCGCTTCCGGTCGGCACCATGGTACTCCCCGGGAGACGACGGGCGAAACTGGACGCCCGGCGCGGCGGTCCCTAGATTCGCCTCGTGGGACATGGCCCCGGCCATGGAGGACATCCGTGAACCAGGCGACGACGGACGGGACCCTCCACGAGCTGCGCCTGCTGCTCGAGGAGGAGATCCGGGCCGGGCGGCTGACGCTCCCGGTGATGCCCGACGTGGCCCTCCGGGCCCGGGAGGCGGCCGCCAGCGCCACCTCGAGCGCGAAGGACCTCGCCGAGATCCTGGAGGCGGACCCGGCCCTCGCCGCCCGCATCCTCAAGATGGCCAACTCGGCGATGTATGCCGGGCTCTCGGAGATCCGCGACCTCTCCCACGCGATCGTGCGCCTCGGGGCCGCGATGGTCGTCGCCGTCGTCGTCGGCGCCGCCGGGAAGGAGGTCTTCCGCACGAAGGATCCCGCCTTCCGGGAGCTGCTCCGCGAGTCGTGGGAAGCGTCCGTCCACGCGGCCGCGGTCGCCCGGCTGCTGGCGGACCGGGCGAGCATGCCCCGCGAAGAGGGAATGCTCGCCGGCCTGCTGCATGCCTCCGGCGACCCGATCCTGGTCCAGCTGATCGAGGACCTCGTCGCGCAGGGGCGGATCGAGCGGCCTTCCGTCGACACGGTCCGGGAGGTCCTCGGCCTCCTCGCGCCCCGCGCGGCGGTGCGGCTGCTGTCCAAGTGGGGGCTGCCCGAGGTGATCGTGCGGGCGATCGAGTACCAGCAGGCGCCGGGCGCGGCGCCGGAGCCGTTCCAGAAGGCCGCCGCCCTGGTCACCCTTTCCGCCCTCGCGGGGCGCGGGTCGGTGGCCGGGGAGCCGGTGGAAGAGCTGGCCCGCCAGGTGGGCGGCCACCCGGCGGCGGGGCTCCTGCTGCTCGACGAGGAGGTCGCCCGGGAGCTGCTCGATCGGGCGCGGGAGGAAGGACGGGAGATCGCCCGGACCTTCTCCTGAGACGCCGCGGCAGGCCCGCGTGCTGCGAGCGTTCAACACGGCGCGGTTTCGGGCTCAATGAAACCGATTCTCGGCCGAAGAGAAACCCGGAGGGGGCGCGACGCGACCCGGGGCCCCGGGAGGAGAGCGAGATGCGGCACGAGCGAGGCTACACCCTGACCGAGATCATCGTGGCGGTGGCGGTGATCGCGATCCTGGCGGGCGCGATGACCCCCCTGATCTTCAAGCAGATCGAGCGCTCCCGGACCGCCCGGGCCCGGCAGGACCTCGACGTGATCAAGGCCGCCTTCACCCAGTACTACGCCGACACCCAGTACTGGCCCTGCGGCTGGGATCCGTCCACCGACGACAACGTCCACGGCAACTTCGCGGTCTTCCGCTGCCTGTACGAGGACGACGGCAACAACGGCTGGGATGGCCCCTACCTCAACGAGTCGGCGGGCAAGGTGAACGGGCACTACCGGGCCGCAGTCCGGCAGAACGGCGAGTGGACCGGCATCGTCGACCCCTGGGGCAGGCCGTACCGCGTCTTCGAGGCGAACGTCTCCACCCAGGGGGCGGAGTACGGGACCGTCGTGGTCTATTCCAGGGGGAAGAACGGCCAGGTGGACACGACGGACGCGAACCTGCTCGCCGGCATCGCCAGCGGCGACGACGTGGTCGTGATCGTGACCCGCAAGGCAGCCGACAACTGACCCTGGCAGGCGGATAACCCTCCCGGGACCGACGCGCAGGAAAGGAAGAGGTCGATGCCGAACGGGCTCGCGCAGGCACGAGAGGTCGTCCCCCACCTGCGGGAGGCAATCGTTTCCGGTCACCTGACGATCCCGGTGATGCCGGAAACGGCGATCCGGGTGCGGGAAGCGGCGGACGATCCGAACACCACGGGGCGGGACATCGCCCGGATCCTCGAGGCGGATCCCGCCCTGGCCGCGCGGGTG
>JAMOQA010000518.1 GCA_027064265.1 Acidobacteriota bacterium | reverse complement strand
GAGGAGAAATGGCCCGCAAGAGGATCACCGCCCTGCTGACCGTTCTCGCCCTTGCGATCGCTGGTGCCGGGCTGTTCGCGGCGTGGGCTGCCGGGGAAGGGTGCAACGAGGCTTGCCAGGCCGACTACGCGGACGACATCGCCGCCTGTGACGAGGCCTGGCAGCAGGCCCTGGCCGACCTCGCCGCGGAGCGGGAGGAGTGCATCGCCGACGCCGGGTGGAACTGGCTCGAGCGGATGCGCTGCGAGACGGCGTACGAGTCGGGGAAGGACCGTGCCGAGGTCGACCGGAACCGCTGCTACAACGAGGCCTCGGATGCGCTCGCGGACTGCCTGATCGGCTGCCAGTCGAGTCCCAGCGCTCCCTGACGCGGGGGTGGTCCCCCGATGCTCGAGCCGCAGGGGTCCAGCTTGCTGGACCCCTGCCGGGCGAAGCCCGGCCATGGGTGCCGCTGCGCGGCACGCGGGCGCAGCACGCTGCGCCCCTGCGTTCGTTTCCGCCATTGCGCTCAACCCGTAGGGGTCCAGTGCTGGACCCGTGCGGTGCGAAGCACCGCCGAACCGTCCGGCGATCACCAGTCGCGGGGGAAGTGACAGCTGTAGCCGTCGGGATGCTTCCGCAGGTAGTCCTGGTGTTCCTCTTCCGCCGGCCAGAACGGCCCGGCGGGGACGATCTCGGTGACGATCGGCCGGGACCACTTCCCCGACCGGGCGATCTCGTCCCGCACCTCCTCGGCGATCTTCCGCTGGCGCTCGTCGTGGACGAAGATCGCCGAGCGGTACTGGGAGCCGACATCGGGCCCCTGCCGGTCGACGGTGGTCGGATCGTGGACCCGGAAGAACCAGCGGAGCAGGTCGGCATAGGAGAGGCGCCGGGGGTCGAAGACGACCTGGACCGCCTCGGCGTGCCCCGTCGTGCCGGTCTTCACCTGGTCGTAGGTGGGGTAGGCGAGGGTGCCGCCGGTGTAGCCCACCTCGGTGTCGATCACGCCGGGGAGCTGGCGGAGCGTCTCCTCCATGCCCCAGAAACAGCCGCCCGCGAGGGTCGCCACTTCCCACTTCCGCGGGGACTCGCCGTCGCCTGCCATCGGGTCCTCCACGGCGGCCTCCCGTTGCCGCCGGGCCCCGGGGGTCAGGTCACCGGGCGAGCGGCCAGGAGCTCGTCCGCCTTCCGCAGGAGAGTATCCTCGATGTTGATTCCCTTGTGCACGACGTCGTTGGCGCCCAGGGACTGGAGGATCGCCCATTCCTGGCCGAGGAGGGACGTCTCGTCCCGGCTCGTGTAGACCAGGACCGGGATGTCCGGCCGCGGCAGGGCGCGCAGGACGTCGGTCCCCTCGGCATCTGGCAGCGTCAGGTCGAGCACCACCAGGTCGACGGGGCGGGTGGCGAGCACCTCCCGGGCTTCGGCGGCCGTCCTCACCCCGATCGTGTGATAGCGGCGCCCGAGGACCTCGGTGGCCAGGTAGAGGAAGAAGTCCGTGTCCTCGACGACGAGGACGGTCTTGCGCCCCTGGCCCTCCGCCTCGGGATCGAAGACGTGGCCGCACCGCGGGCAGGTCACCTGGTGGCCGGCCGCCCTTCCCTCTTCGTCGGCGAGGAAGTCGTCCAGCAGGTTTCTCGGCCCGGTGGGCGGGGGGAGGGGGGTGCCCGGCACCCGGAAGGCGCCGGTGGTGCCCCGGGGGGCGGCCCGGAAGGAGATCCGGTCCCCGCAGGCCATGCAGGGGACCTCTCCGCTCTCCGGGATGGCGTCCTCCGGGATACGGTTGATCGTGCCGCACGCGGGGCACGGGATCTCGATCGTGTCCACGGTGCTCCTCCCGGGGCCTCCGCGGGCCCCCGGAACCAAGATGGTGCCCGCGGGGGCCGGGGGCTACCCGCCCCCCCGCGGCAGGAACACCAGGGGATCCAGGGGACGGCCCCGCCGCCGAATCTCGAAGTGCAGGTGAGGCCCGGTGGCGTTGCCGCTCGTGCCCACCCGGCCGATCACGGCTCCCGCGTCCACGTGCTGCCCCGGTCGAACCGCGATCCGGGAGAGATGGGCGTACCAGGACGCGAACCCCCGGCCGTGGTCGAGCACCACGAGGCGGCCGTAGCTTCCCTTGCGCCCGGCGAAGGTGACCCGGCCGGCCCGGGCCGCGCGGACGGCGGTCCCGGCCGGTGCCGCGATGTCGATCCCGGAATGGGCGCGCCGGCCATGGGCCCGCGGGGAGCCGAACACCGATGTCACCGGGCCGTCGACCGGCCAGCGCCACGTTCCCCCGGGGACCTTGCCGCCCTCGCCCGTCCGGGGCCGGGGCGAGGGGCCGGCGTCCGGGCGCCCGCCCGGGACGAAGAGTCGCTGCCCGGCCCGGATGCGGGTGGGATCCTGGATCCCGTTTGCCCGGGCGATCGCCTCCACCGTCACCCCGTAGCGGCGGGCGATCCGCCAGAGCGTCTCTCCCCGCCGCACCACGTGCCAGGTGCCCTTCTCCCGGTGGGGAGCGGTCGTCCCTTCGCGGCCGGGGCGAGACGGGCTCGTGACCGGGGCGGCCCGCCGGCCGGCGCATCCCGTGGCGGCGAGGAGCGCGAGGCCGAGGAGGAGGAGGACCGGCGAGAGCCGAGCTCGTCTCATCGCGGGGCGCTCCTCACCTCCCGGGTGCGAGCTCGGTCCCGTACACCAGCTCGACCGTGAGGGCCGCGAGGGGAGCCGGCCCCAGGGCGGCGACCCGGTCGAGGGAGCGCCGGAGGGCCGCCGCGTCGTTCGCGGGAAGCTTCGGCAGCAGGGCCGCCGCTGCCCGCACGGCAAATCCGCAGGCCGCCGGGTCGGCGTCCTCCCGGGAACAGTGGGCGAGGGTTCCCCCGAGGGCGGGAGTGGCGGGTGGCCCGAGATCGGCGAGGGCGAGGGCGGCCGCCCCGCGGACGATCGCCGTCGCCGGGCCGATCGTCACCGCGGCCAGGTCCTCCGCCACCGCCGGGTCTCCGGCGCGCCCGAGAGCCCGCAGGGCCGCGACCCGGATCCACGGGTCGGGGGCGTCGAGCAGCTCCCGCCCCGCGGCGACCGCCCGTTCCGGGGCGAGGGTCGCGAGGGCAGCGAGGAGTTCGCGGGCGAGGGCCCGGGCGTCCGGGGGCGAGAGGGCGGGGAGGTCCGTGACCCAGCCGGCGAGGACCGGGGCCGCCCCGGAGAGTCCGAGCTTCCGCGCGAGCCGGGCGAGGTTGATCCGGACCGCGGGGGATGCCGCGGGCTCCTCCCGCAGGCGTTCGAGCAGGAGGGGCGCCGCCAGGTCCTTCCGGGCGACGAGGACCGCGTCGAGGGCCCGCCGCTCCAGCGTGG
Organism: Acidobacteriota bacterium; assembly: GCA_027064265.1. Lineage (GTDB taxonomy): Bacteria > Acidobacteriota > Polarisedimenticolia > J045 > J045 > JAMOQA01. The sequence goes on along the minus strand of JAMOQA010000518.1, from coordinate 37 downwards.
TCGCCACGCCGAGCCGATGCTCGACCAGCCACCGGAT
>JAMOQA010000517.1 GCA_027064265.1 Acidobacteriota bacterium | reverse complement strand
GCCTCCACCCGCTCGACGTTGTCCCCCACCCGCCACAGGCTCGCCGTGGCGAACAGCCCGGCGAACCGGGTGTTCTCGTCCGCGGCGGCGGCGCTTGCCGGTTCTCCCCCCGCCGGCGGGGCGGCAGGAACGGGGAGCGCCAGGGCCAGGAGCAGGAAGAACGACGTCGCGCGCCCGGTCATCGTCCGTCCTCCTCGTCGGGCTCCGTTTCTCCGGCCGACGGCTCCTCCCGGTCGAGCCCCCCTCCCCACGTGCCGCGGGCCCACGTCGCGCCGTTGCGCAGTGGCGGGCCCGGGTAGACGTCGGTGCCCGCGAGGTCCAGGAAGAACCCGAAGGACCCGGTCTCCCGGGCCGGCGTGGCGGTGCCGCCCACGTCGCGCACCGTCCGGGCCGCGTAGACGTCGTCCCCGGCCAGGTCGAGGTGGAGGGCGACGCCGTTGGCGTGCCCCTGCCCCTGCCCGATCCCCCCGCAGAACTCCACGTCGTCGCCGGCGAGGTCGACGAGGAGCCCCGCGGCCAGGTCGTGGGCCGCCCCCTGGGCGGGGCCGTAGATGGCGGTGCGGACGTCGTCCCCGGCGAGGTCGACGAGCGCCCCGGCGGCGAGGTGGATGCCGGCTCCCTGCCCGTACTGGACGAGGGTGCAGGCGTCGTGGCCCCCGCCGTCGATCAGCATCCCGAGGGAATACCAGTACCCGGCCCCCTGGCCGTAGACGCCGGCCTCGTAGCGGTCGTTCCCCGCCGCGTCCCAGAGGACGCCGACGCCCCCCGCCACCCGGTGATACCGGTGGCCGAGGCCCATCCCCTGGCCCAGGCCCTGGAGCCGCTCCGGGAGGAGAGGGCGATGGGTCCACCGGGTGCCGACCCGGTAGGTGTCGTGACCGGAGAGGTCGGCGAGGATCCCCGCCCCGAGAGTCGTCCCGAACCCCTGTCCCTCCCGGCCGAGGAGGTAGGCGTCGTTCCCCCCGGCGTCCGCCAGGATTCCAAGACCGAACCCCGCGGCTCCCTCGGAGAGGGCCGCCGCCGTGTAGACGTCGTCCCCGCCGTCGTCGAGGAGGGCGCCGACGCCGAACCAGGCGGCTCCCAGGGAGAGCACGGTTCCCTCGTAGCGGTCGTTCCCACCGAGGTCACGCAGGAGGGAGAGCCCGAGGACGCCGCCGCCGAGGGATCCCCAGCCGTCCCCCCGCCAGGTGTCGTCCCCTCCGAGGTCCAGGAGGACGCGCAGGGTGGCGCCGCCATCCAGGGCCGGGGGCGGTGGGGGCAGCTCCCAGGTGTCGTCCCCGCCGAGATCGACGATCACCGCCGCGTCCCCGCACCGCCAGCGGTTCGGCCCGGGACCCCCGATGTACAGGTTCCCGGCGGCCAGGGGAATCGGCCCGATCGCGGGACCGTCCACGCCGGGGACGTCTTCCCGGAACGGGCCCCCGATGCCCGCGGCGGGCCGCAGCCGCAGGAACGTATCGACCGCGAGCAGGAGGGTCCCCGCCGACCGGGCCAGGGCGGCCCGGTCGAGCTTCCCGCCGGCGAGCAGGGCTTCCCGGGGGGCTCCCGGTTGCGCGTCCACCGCCGGAGGGGTTCCGGGCGGGCCTTCTCCCGCCTCCCGCCCGCCGGGCCCCGTGTCCTCGGAGGTTCCCTCGAACCAGAGGCCGGGAAGGATGGCGAGGACCCGTCGGCGGGTGGCCGGGTCGAGGGGTTCGAGGGCGTCCGCCAGGAGGGCCCGGGCCCGGGCGAGGTCGACCGACAGCGTGGCGAGGGCGTTCGCCCACGGCTCCGGCATCCCCGGGGCGACGGCGAGGACCTGGTCCCGTTCTTCCTTCACCGAGAGGAGCTGGTCGAGGGCTTCCTCCTCCGGCCCGAGGTCGTACCGGTCCCGGGCGGAGACCCCGAGGAGGTCGAGCGCCTGGCCCGAGGCGAGGAAGGCGAGAGCCCCCGCGTCCCCGATGCGCCCCGCGTCCCGGGACATCTCCCGCCACGGGGCGGCCAGGGTCGCGAGGGCGAGCGGGTCGTGGAGTGCCCGGTCCACCGCGGCCAGCCGCAGGTCCGAGGGGGCGAGGTCCTTCGGGAAGCGCAGGTCCGCGCGGGCGAGGCCGAGCCGGGCGAGCAGCTCGTCGAGGGCGGCCTCCGCCCCGGGCGGGATCACGGAAGGAGGCGTCGCCGCTCGCACCGGCACCAGGATGGCCAGCGCCAGGAGGGCGGCGAAGGCCCCGCGACGAATGGGCAGGGAGAGGGTTTCTCGCATCGGTTCAGGCTCTCCTCGGGGTGGGGCGCCGGTCCTCCCCGGCGCCGGGGTCCCCGGGATCCTCCCCGGGGCGCGGGCGCACCGGTTGCCCGGCGCGGGCCCGCGCCAGCAGGGCTGCCATGTCCGGGGGGATCGGGGCGACCACCTCGATCCGGGTCTCCCGGTCCCGCGGGTCGGGGAAGACCAGCCGGTGGCTGTGGAGCATCTGGCGCCCGGCGCCGAGCCGGGCGAGCAGCTCCTCGTCGAGCCCGCCCAGCTGCAGGAAGCGCCGGTAGGCCCGGTCGTCGAGTCCGTAGAGCTTGTCGCCGACCACCGGGTGGCCGACGAGGGCCAAGTGGGCCCGGATCTGGTGGCGCCGGCCGGTGACCAGGGTCGCCTCGACGAGGGAGACCTCGCCGAGGCGCTCGTGGACCGTGAAGAGCGTGCGCGCCGGACGCTCGTCCTTTCCGCCCGGTCCCTGCCGGAAGACGTAGTTGTCCCGGGAGACGGTCCCGAGGGGCAGGTCCACCTCGAACGCGTCCTCGCGCGGTTCGCCGAAGACGATCGCGAGGTAGCGCTTCTCGATCCGGCCCCGTTCGAACGCCGTCTGCAGTTTCCGGGCGGCCCACCGGTGTTTCCCGAGCAGGAGGACGCCGCTGGTCTCGGCGTCGAGCCGGTGGGCGAGGGTGAGCCCCGGCTCGCCGCGGCGGCGGCGCAGGAGGGTGATCACGGTGTTGCGGAGATGGGAATGGGTCGGGTGGACGACGAGGCCCGCCGGCTTGTCGATGGCGAGGACGTCGTCGCTCTCGAACAGGATGGTCGGATCGAAGTCGATCTCCCGCTCGTTGACGTCGGGATCGTCGACCCAGACCTCGCCGCCTTCGCGGACCGGGGTCGAGGGCTTGACCGGGGCGTCCCAGGAAAGGCGCACCCGCGTGGCGATCGCCTTCTGGATCCGGTTCCGCGACAGGCGCGGGATCATCCGCTGGAGGAACTGGTCGAGCCGGTAGCCGGCGAGGGCCGGACCGACGCGGAACCGGGCGGCATGCCCCCGCTCCATGGCCGTGGACTCCCCGGCGTCGTCGCGCTCTTTCCGGTCCCGCTCGCTCACGCCGGAAGCGTACCACCGGCCCCGCGTCGCGGCCGACCCCGTGCCGCTGCGCGGCACCCGGGCGCAGCACGCTGCGCCCCTACGCGTGTTCGAGGCGCGTTCGCATCGTCCTTTCGCGAAACGCGAGGCGTAGGGGTCGAGCGTGCTCGACCCGTGCGGCCCGGAGGGCCGCCATGTTCGGTGCCGCTCCGCGGCACCCGGGCGCAGCACGCTGCGTCCCTACGCCC
>JAMOQA010000516.1 GCA_027064265.1 Acidobacteriota bacterium | reverse complement strand
CTTCCGGGACGTCGCCCAGGATCGCCGCGTCGGCGAGGGGGGCGAGGGCCGGGTTCTCGAAGGCGGGCAGGAACGCGTCCCGGATCAGCCGGCCGGTCAACCGGCCGCCCGCCCCGTGACCGAGGAGGATCCGTTCCGGGACCTTCATTCCGCTTCCTCCCGTGCCCAGCGCTCGTGCCGGTACCAGGCGGCGCAGGCTCCCTCGCTCGAGACCATGCAGGCCCCCACCGGGTTCTCCGGCGTGCAGGCCCGGGCGAAGAGGGGACACGCCGGGGGGTCGATCTCGCCCCGGAGCACGTCGCCGCAGCGGCAGCCGGCGGGCTCCCGGGGCTCGGGCAGCTCCACCGGGATCCGGGAGGCGTCCCGGCGGGCGAGTTCCTCCCGCAGGCCGAGCCCGGACCCGGGGAGCACGCCGAGCCCCCGCCACTCGGCGTCGACCGGTTCGAACGTTCGCGCCAGCAGTTCCTGCGCCGGGCGGTTCCCCTCCGGTGTCACCACCCGGCCATAGAGGTTGTCGAGGCCCGGCTCTCCCCGGACGATCCGGCCGAGGAGCGCGAGGATCGCGGCGAGGACGTCCGCCGGCGTGAACCCGGCGACCGCCGCGGAGACGCCGTGGCGCTCCGGCAGGAAGCGCCACGCCTCCGCGCCCACGATCACCGAGACGTGCCCGGGCATCAGGAACCCGTCCACCGCGTCGGCGAGGGCGGCGAGGGGTCCGGGCATCGTCTTGTTGCCGGGCAGGAGCAGGAAGTTCGTGATGCCCCGGGCCTCCGCCTCGGCGAGGGCGGCGGCGATCGGGGGCGCGGTGGTCTCGAAGCCGACGGCGAGGAAGACGACCCGCAGGTCCGGGTGGGCCGCCGCGAACTCGACGGCGTCCCGCGGCGAGTAGACGACCTCCACCCGGCCGCCGGCGGCGCGGTGTTCCTCGAGGGTGCCGGCGCTCGAGGGGACGCGCACCAGGTCGCCGAAGGTCGCGAGGACCGTGCCGGGCTCGCGCCCCAGGGCGATCGCCCGGTCGAGCCAGGAGACCGGCGTGACGCAGACCGGGCAGCCCGGGCCGGAGACGAGGCGCACGTTGCCGGGCATCATCCTCCGGAGGCCCGCCTCGGCGATGGCGTGGGTGTGGGTCCCGCACACCTCCATCAGGGTGACCGGGCGGGGGAGGTCCCGGGCGACCGCCGCGATCTCGCGGGCGAGCCCGGCGACGGTGCGCCGGTCGCGGAACGGGTCGCCGCTCACGGCTCCTCCCCGGGTGCGCCCGGGGGTTCCTCGCCGAACTCGTGGATCCCCTCGTCGGCGTAGCGGCGGAAGAGCTCCAGGATCTCCGCGGCCTCCCGCTCGTCGACCTTCCCGATGGCGTACCCCGTGTGGACGAGGACGTGGTCGCCGACCTCGGCGTCGGGCAGGAGCATCAGCGAGACCCGCCGGCGGACGCCGTCCAGCTCGACGATGCCCTCGAACTCGGTCCGCTCGACCAGCTTCATCGGGATCGCGAGGCACATGCCGGCATTCTAGCCGACCGGTTCCACCGGGGAGCCGGGGGAGACAGTCCGGGCGGCGAGCACCGCCTGCCCGAGGGCGATCCCCCCGTCCCCGGGAGGAACCGCGCGGGGCAGCAGCGGTCGGAACCCCGCCCCGGCGAGCCGGCGGGAGAGCTCGACGGAGAGCAGGCGGTTGGCGAGGCAGCCGCCGCCGAGGGCCACGGCGACGCCGGGCGGGAAGGCGCGGGCCGCCAGCTCCGTCGCCAGCCGGCAGAAGGTGCCGTGGAGTGCGGCGGCGACCCGGGCGGGAGGTTCGCCGTCGAGGAGGCGCCGCGCCGCGGCGGCGAGGAAGGCGCGGGACGGGAACTCGGCGAGGGTGTCCGCCGGCCCCGGCAGCGTCACCTCCGGCATGTCGGGCAGGGACGTCCCGCCGGCGGCCAGCTCCCACGGGTCGACCTCCGCCGACGCCAGCGCCTCGAGCCGGATCGCCGCCTCGCCCTCGTACCGGTTCTCCGCGGCGAGGCCGAGGAGCGCGCCCGCCGCCTCGAGGAGCCGGCCGGCGCCGCTCGCGAGCGGCCACCCGCCCGTCCCGGCGAGGCGGGCCACCACGGCGAGGGTCTCCCGCGGGACCAGCGCGCCGAGGGGCAGCCGTTCCCACGGGAGGTCCGGGAGGAGGGCGGCGACGATCCGCCAGGGTTCCCGCACGGCCCGTTCTCCCCCGACCAGGGGCATCGGCGCAATCCGCGCCCGGCGCTCGTGCCGCGGGTCGCCGTGGAGGAGGAGCCACTCCCCGCCCCAGGCGGTGCCGTCCTCGCCCCAGCCGGTTCCGTCGAGGGCGATCGCGGCGGCCGTTTCTCCCGGCGCGAGGGGCAGGGCGCCGTGTTCCGCGAGCACGGCGGCGGCGTGGGCCACGTGGTGCTGGACCCGTACCGGTGTCGTGCCGCGCTTCCCCGCGAGTTCCTCGGCGAGCCAGGTGCTCGCGTAGTCGGGGTGCAGGTCGCACGCGATCACCGGGCAGGTCGCCTCGAGGAACGCCTCGAGGGTCGCGAGGGCCTCCCGGTGGAAGGCCCGGGCCTCGGCGGAGTCGAGGTCACCCACGTGCTGCCCGGGGAACGCCTGGTCCCCGACGATGGCGCAGGGGGCGACCTGCAGGTGGGCGCCGACGGCGAGGACGGGCTCCGGAACGGCGAACGGCAGCCGGACCGGTTCGGGGACCCAGCCCCGGGCGCGGCGCAGGAGGATCGGCCCGCCGGGCGCGGCGCGGACCACCGAGTCGTCGAGCCGGCGGACGATGTCCCGGTCGTGGAGCAGGAAGGCGTCCGCGAGCCGGCCCAGCCGGGCGATGGCCTCCCGGTTGCCCCGGGCGATCGGCTCGTCGGAGAGGTTCCCCGAGGTCATCACCAGGGCGTCGATCTCCGCGGGCAGGCGGCGGAACAGCTCGAGGTGCAGGGGAGTCGTCGGCAGCATCACGCCCAGGTCGCCGAGACCGGGGGCGACGTCGGGGGCGACGGGGGCGCCCGGCCGGCGCGGCGCGAGGACGATCGGCCCCCGGGGGCCCGCGAGCAGCTCCCGGTCGTCGCCCCGGAGCCGGACCAGCCGCTCCGCCGCGGCGAGGTCCCGGGCCATCAGCGCGAACGGCTTGGCCGGGCGGCGCTTCCGCCGCCGCAGCTCCGCGACCGCGTCCTCCCGGTCCGCGCGGCAGGCCAGCTGGAACCCGCCGAGACCCTTGAGCGCGAGGATCCCGCCCCCGGCGAGGAGACGGGCCGCCTCGTCGAGGGCGTCGGCTTCGCGGGCGAGCTCGCGTCCGTCCCGGTCCGCGAGCCAGGGGCGCGGCCCGCACGCGGGGCAACAGAGGGGCTCGGTGTGGAAGCGCCGGTCCGCGGGGTCCTCGTACTCCCGCCGGCAGTCGTCGCAGAGGGGGAAGCACGCCATCGACGTGCGGGCCCGGTCCCAGGGGAACTCCCGCACCAGCGTGAACCGCGGCCCGCAGGAGGCGCACCCGGTGAACGGGTAGCGGTACCGGCGGTCCGCCGGGTCCTCCATCTCGCGCCGGCAGTCCTCGCACAGGGCGGCGTCCGGGGGCACCAGGGCCCCTTCCCGCGCGCCCTCCCGGGACGCCACGACGGTGAAGCCCTCCTCGCCCCGGGGCGGAAGCGGCTCCCGCGCGAGGCCGTCGAGGCGGGCGAGGGGCGGGAGTTCCGCCGGCAGGCGCCGGGCGAAGGCCTCGACGTCCTCTTCCGCACCCTCGACCTCGAGGGTCACCCCTTCCGGCCCGTTGCGGACGAACCCGGCGAGGCGGAGCTCGCGGGCCAGCCGGAAGACGAAGGGCCGGAAGCCGACCCCCTGGACCGCGCCCCGGCAGACCAGGCGGAGGCGCGCACGGCCCCGGCCCGCGCCCGGTTCGCTCACGGCCAGGGCCTGCCCTCCCGCTTGGCGGCGAGGGCCTCGCGCAGGAGGTCGCACCAGGCATCGACCCCCTCGCCGGTGGTCGACGAGACGGCGACGAACCGGGCCGCCGGGTTCAGGGTGGCGACCCGCTCCCGCACCCGGTCGAGGTCGAAGGAGAAGTGGGGCAAGAGGTCGACCTTGGTGACGACGGCGATCAGCGCCCTGCGGAAGATGCCGGGGTACTTGAACGGCTTGTCGTCCCCCTCGGGGACCGAGACGAGGGCGACCTTGAAGTCTTCGCCCAGGTCGTAGGACGTCGGGCAGACCAGGTTGCCGACGTTCTCGATGAACAGGATGTCGAGGGGTGGGAACTCCGCCTCCTCGAGGGCGCGGCGGACGATGCGCGATTCGAGGTGACAGGCACCGCCGGTGACGATCTGCCGCGCGGGCACACCGAGGGCGCGAATTCGCTCCGCGTCCAGCTCCGTGGCCACGTCCCCCTCGAGGACCCCGAGGGACAGCTCGTCGCGCAGCCGCCGGACGGTCTGCTCGAGGAGGGTCGTCTTCCCCGAGCCGGGAGCGGACACCAGGTTCAGGACCAGGGTGCCCGCGTCCCGGAAACGGTCGCGCAGCTCGCCCGCGACCCGGTCGTTGGCCGCGAGGGCGCTCTTGCGGATCCTGACGAAGTCCCGCGTCACCCGGCGTCCGTCGCGCTCGTCGCTGCTCACGCGCTCTCCTCCCCTGGTTCGTCGCCGCCGGGCCCGGGCGGATCGTCCTCGGCGGCGAAGACGAGGTCGAGCACCTCGAGTTCCGTTCCCCCGCGGAGCTCGAGGGGGCCACCGCACGAGGGGCACAGGCGCAGCCAGGTGCCCGGCGCCCGGTCCGGGACCGGCCCGCAGGAGGGGCAGACCTGCTCCGTGCGGTGCCACTCGATCTCGAGCGCCGCACCCTCGTCGGTGGTCTCCCGGGTGACCGCCTCCCAGGCGAAACGAAGCAGGTCGGGCTCGATGGCCGAGAGTTCCCCCACCGCGACCCGGACCTTCTCGATGCGCCCCGGTCCCCGGCCCGCCACCGCCTCGCGGCAGACCCGGTGGATCTCGAGGGCGATTCCCATCTCGTGCATGGCGTCCTTCCGGCGCGGGGCCCGGGTGGGAAGTATAGCGGCGCCCGGGGAAGGGAATGCCGATAGAATGGGGGAAGGAAGGTGCCATGGGACCCCCCCGGATGGTGATCACGGGGGCGTCCGGGTTCATCGGCCGGGCGCTCCTCGAGACGTTCAAGGACTCGTGGGTCATCCACGGGATGGGCCGCCGGTCCCAGGTCCGCGCCGGGGCGGCGATCCACCCCAACATCCGCTGGTACCAGCTCGACATCTGCGACCGGGAACGCCTGGCGGCGGTCTTCCGCGAGATCCGCGACGACGGGCCGGTCGACGTGGTGATCCACCTGGCGGCCCACTACGACTTCACCGGGAAGGACGACCCGGAGTACTGGCGGACGAACGTCGACGGCCTGCGGAACGTGCTCGACGAGTGCCGAGGGCTCCGGCCGGGGCTCTTCGTCTTCGCGAGCTCCGTCGCCGGGTGCCGGTTTCCCCCGCGGGGGCAGTTCGTCGACGAGGAGAGCCCCCTCGACGGGGACCACGTCTACGCGGTGACGAAACGGATCGGCGAGGAGATGCTGGCCGAGTACCGGGAGTCGTTCCGGTCGGTGATCGTCCGCTTCGCCGCGCTCTTCTCCGACTGGTGCGAGTACCCGCCGCTCTACGCGTTCCTCTCCACCTGGCTTTCCGATGCGTGGAACGCCCGGATGCTGGCGGGGCGGGGCCGCTCGGCGATCCCCTACCTCCACGTGCGGGACGTGCAGCGCTTCTTCCGGCGGCTGCTCGGGCGGCGCCATGAGCTCATGCCCCTCGAGGTCCTGCTCTGCAGCGGGCGCGGGGCGACGACCCAGCTCGAGCTCTACGAGATGGCGACCCTCGCCTGGTTCGGGGAGCGGCGCCGGCCGATCCTGGTGCCGAAGCCGCTCTGCCGGCTCGGGCTCTGGGCGCGGGACCTGGCGGGGCGCATGCTCGGCAACCGTCCGTTCGAGCGGCCCTGGATGGCGCGGTACATCGACCTCGAGCTGGCCGTGAACCCGGAGCGCACCTGGAAGCGCCTCGACTGGCGTCCCCGGGAATGGCTGGAGGTCACCCGTCGCCTGCCGTTCCTCCTCGCGAACCTGAAGACCGAGCCGGAGGAGTGGCACCGGCGGAACCGGGCCGCGATGAAGCAGGTGACCGTCCGGCCGAACCTGGTGATCCACCGGCTGATCGAGAAGCACAAGGAGGAGATCCGCGAGCGGTTCACCGCGTACATCCTCGATCCGGCCCGGCGCGAGACGTTCCCCCACTACCAGCAGATCCCCCCGGAGCGCCTCGCGTGGCGGCACCAGCTCGCCCTGCGGCACCTGGCGAACGCCGTGCTGACCACGGAGAAGACGATCTTCATCAACTACTGCCGCGACCTCGCCGAGCGCCGCCGGGAGCAGGGCTTCCCCCGGGAGGAGTTCTGCGCGGCGATGCGGACCCTCGGGGACCTGGTGGTCGAGGTCCTGCGGGAGGACCCCGAGGCGAAGGGGCTCGAGCAGGCGCTGCACGACCATGTCACGATGACGATCCTCTTCGGCTGCGACGAGATCCGCCACTTCTACGAGGATGCCGACCTCGACTGACGCCCCGGGCGGGGCGGGCGAGGACGCGGGACGACCACCCCCGCGCAGGGGGGTCCCTCCAAATGCGGCGCTCCGGGCGGGGGTCCCCCGGAAATGCGACAGATCGGGAGGGGGGTCGGTCCGAGAATGCGACACCCCTCGCGGGGTCCCCCCGAAAATGCGCCACGTTCGGGCACGTTTCCGGGCAAATCGGCTCCCCTCGCGAGATCGGCGCCCGGGCGGTGTCGCATTTACGGACCGACCCCCCCGGCGAAGTGACGCATTCCCGGACCAACCCCGCCCGGCTCCGCCACCTCCTCGCCCCGGGTTCCGCCGGAAGGGGCGAATCCCGTGGCCCTCGAA
>JAMOQA010000515.1 GCA_027064265.1 Acidobacteriota bacterium | reverse complement strand
GTTCGCGAGCTCGTCGAAGCGCTCCAGCGTTCGCTTTCCGCCCTGGCCGGGCTCGGGGAGAGTGCCGGGCTCCGGGAACTGCACGAACTTGCCGAGACGGTGATGCGACCGCGGGTCCTCGCGGCCCCGGAGGGCCCGCCCGCCGCCTCGCGCATCGTCGTCTCGATGCTCTGCTGCGAGCGTCCGGGGCTCCTCGCCCGGACCCTCGCCGACCTGCGCCGCCTCGAGATGCCGGCGGCCGACGTCGTCTGCCTCGACGACGCCAGCCGGGACCCGCGGGTGAGGGAACTCCTGCTGGGAACGGACCCGGGCCCCCACCGGGTCCACGTCCTGCGGAACGAGGGGTTCACGTCCCGCTCCCCCGCCGTGGGAACCAACGCGATCCTGCGGTACGTGGAGGAGCGTCTCGGCGGCTTCGAGTGGCTGATGATCGTGGACTCGGACGTCGCCCTCGCCGAGGATGCCTGGACCGCGTCCCTCGCCACCTGGCGGGCACTCGCCGACCACGAGTTCCCGGAGGGTCGGGTCGGGCTGGTCACCGGGTTCCACTCCGAGGCCGCGCACCCGGCGGTCCGCGTGGTCGAGGTGGACGGCGTCCGCGCCCGGATCAAGGAGACGGTCGGGGCCTGTCACCTGGTGATCCCGCGGGAGACCTGGGAACGGGCCCTCGGTCCGATGGACCACCTGCAGGACTGGGGCTGGTGCCAGCGCCTGCGGGCCCACGGGCTCTTCCCCGCGGCGACCGTGCCCAGCCGGGTGCAGCACCTCGGCGAGGAGAGCCTCCTGTGGCACGCCCGGGTCGACGTGGCGGAGGACTTCGCCCGGGAGGCGCCGGGAGCGGAGCGGATCGCGGGATGATCGCCGTCCTCCAGCTCGAGCGTCTCGGGGACGTCGCCCAGTCCCTGCCGGCGCTCAGGCTCCTTGCGGAGGTCGACCGGGTCGTCCTGCTCGTCCAGGAACGGTACGTGCCCCTCGCGCGCCGGATCATGCCGAGCCGGGTGAACGTGGTGGGGGTTCCCGCGGAGGCGCTTGCTCCCGTCCTCGCCGCGGCGGCCGCCGGACGCCCGGCGCGGGAGGAGCTGCGGCGACGCGGCGAGGAACTCGTCCGGCGCCTGGAGGTCGAGCGTCCGGAGCTCGTCGTCGACCTGACCTGGCACGCGGCGGGTGCGGCCCTGGCCAGCGCCCTGGCGGGCCCGGAGCGGGTCGTGGGGCCGATGCTGGCCCCCGGCGGAGAGATCCTCTTCCGGGGGTTCTGGGCCACCTGGCCCCTGGCCGCGGTCGACACCCGTCCCCGGGGACGGGTGCCGATGACCCGGGTGCGGACCCTGCTGGCCGCCGAGGCGCTGGCCGACGCGGCCATGCCGGTCCCGCGGCCCGCGTCCCTTCCCCGGGCCGGAAATCCCGGTGGGCCGGTCGCGCTGGTGCCGGGCGCGGGGGATGCTGCCCGGCGCTGGCCCGTCGACCGCTGGGGGTCGCTCGCGGCCCACCTCGCCCGTCGCGGCCGGCGGGTCGTCGTGCTCGGTTCGGCGGAGGACCGGGAGGCCGGGGCCGAGATCGCCAGGGTCGCCGGTGGTGGCGCGGTCCGTTCCCTCTGCGGCGAGGTTCCCCTCGCGGAACTGCCCGGGGTGCTCGCCCGGAGCGCCGTGGTCGTCGCGGCGGACACCGGCCCCCTGCACCTGGCGTCGGTGCTGGGAGTGCCGGTGGTGGGGCTCTACGGCGCGGGCGCCCACGCGGGCGACACCGGTCCCGGGAGCCCGGGGGACGCGGTGATCCAGGCGCTCCCGCCCGCCCGCGCGCCGATGGAGGCGATCTCCGTCGAGGCGGTGCGTGTCGCCCTCGACGCCCTGCTCGGGGATGCCCGGTGGCGCCCGTCGCCCGGCGAGAACGAGGCGTTCCTGACGCTCCGGGCGCGGGAGGCGGTGCCCGGGGACGGGGTCGGCGGTTGCGAGTTCCGGCCGCCGGGCCGGCCCGGGGTCGGACCCTCCACCGTCGCCCGGGCGTTGCTCGCGGCCTTCGCCGCGGTGCCCCGGCATCCCGGCGACCCGGCCCGGGTCCTCGCGCGGCTCCACGACGAGGATCCCGGGGCCGCGGACCGTCTCGAGGGAGTCCTGGGCGAGGCCGCCCGTGCCGCCGGGGAGGCCGGCGAACTCCTGCGCCGGGCGGTCCTGGACCTGCGGTCCGGCCGGGCGGAAGGTCTCCCGGAACGCCTGCGCCAACTTGGCGAGCGGCTTCGCGCCGTGGAGCGGGTGCTCTCCGGGGAACCGGCCCTCGCGCCGGTCGGCCGGATGCTCCCGCTCCTGCTCGACCAGGTTCCCCCGACCGGCCCCGCCGCGACGCTCGCCGCCCACGAGAAGATCGTCCGCCGCCTCGGCTCGGCCCTCGCCGCCGCCACCCGCCCCGTCCCCGCCTGAGCCCGCGGCGCGCGATGCAGGGGGTGCGCTGCGGTATCGCGAAGTATCGGCGGATGGGGCCAGGGGGCAGGTGCGACCGACGGTGAGAAAGTGCATGGCGACCGCGGTGCGGGGGTGACGGGAACCGGAGGCGAGCCGGTGAAGGAGCCGGATCCGGTTGTTGACGGGCCCGATGCGGGCATTCCTTTCGACTTCTCCCCCCCTGTCCCTCCCGCACGAACGACAGGAGGCTCCTCCTGTCGAGATCCACCGTGGCAATGTGACGCCGCGTTCTGTATCATGACGCTTCGTTCACGCCAGCCGGGCGTCACCACGTCGAGGTTCTGCGGCGGGAGATCGGGGAATGGCGGACGAGGGCCTGTCAAGGCGCGCGAGAGAGAATCTCCGGCGGCGCGAGGAGATGCTCGCGGCTGCCCTGGAACTCTTCTCGGAGAAGGGGTACCACAACGTTTCCATGCACGAAATTGCCGCGAAAGCCGAGTTCGCCGTCGGGACGCTCTACAAGTTCTTCCGGAACAAGGAGGAGCTGTACAAGAGCCTGATCGTCGAGCTGGCCGACAGGTTTCACGAGGCCCTGACCAGTACCATAAGGGAAGCTGACGATGAGATTGAACAATTGCGGAACTACGTGAAGGCCAAGAGAGAAGTTTTTGCGGAAAACATCTCCGTCCTGCGCCTCTATTTCGCTGAAACACGGGGCGCAAGCTTCAACGTCAAGGCGGGGCTCGATCGCGAAATCCGGGAACGATACCACCGGTTCATGCGCTCTCTCGCATCGGTCTTTGAGAGAGGCATGAGAAAAGGGCACTTCCGGAGGATCGCCGAACCCTATTACCTGGCCGTTGCCCTCGACAGTCTTTGCAACTCCTTCCTTCTCCTCTGGCTCGAGGCGCCGGAGGAACATCCCTTCCCGGAGAATCCCGATGTCATCCTGGACATTCTCTTCCGGGGCCTGATCAACGCGTGACTGACCGTCCTGGCAGCTCGATTCCTTCCTGCTCGGAGGAGCCGATCGATGAGCCACGAAAGAAGAATTCTGCGGAAGCCGGCTGACAAGTGGACAGGGTGGAGCGTGGCGCTGCTGGCCGTGCTGACCGGCGTTTGGCTGGCGGCCTGCAATCCCCACCGGGGGGAGGCGCCGCCATCGGGAACTCCGGAAGTGGGAGTGGTGACAGCCCGGCCACAGAAGGTCGTCCTGACCACGGAGCTGCCGGGGCGCACCTCTTCGTTCCGCGTCGCGGAGATCCGGCCCCAGGTCAGCGGGCTGATCCTGAAGCGCCTCTTCAAGGAAGGTGCCGACGTGGTGGCCGGGCAGGTGCTGTACCAGATCGACCCTGCTCCCTTCGAGGCAGCGCTTGCCAATGCGGAGGCTGCCCTCGCGAGGGCCGAGTCCAACCTGCCACCGATCCGGTTGCGGGTCGAGCGATTCCGGGAGCTGCTGCCGGACAAGGCGGTCAGCCAGCAGGATTACGACGATGCGGTTGCCGCCCTGGCACAGGCCGAGGCCGAGATCGAGTACTGGAAAGCCCAGGTGAAGACGGCTCGTATCAACCTCGGGTACACGAAGATCACGGCACCGATTTCCGGCCGGATAGGCAAGTCCAACGTGACAGAGGGCGCCATCGTCACGGCCTACCAGCCTGTGCCACTCGCGACGATTCACCAGCTGGACCCCATCTACGTGGACGTGCCCCAGTCGACGACCGAGTTGTTGCGGTTGAAGAAGCGGCTGCGGGAGGGAGGGCTCGCCCGGAGTGACGTAGACGAGACGAAGGTGAAGCTCGTCCTGGAGGACGGGACCCCGTACCCGCGCGAGGGTGTCCTGCAGTTTCGCGAGGTGTCGGTGGATCCCACCACGGGGTCGGTGATCGTTCGGATGATCTTTCCCAATGCCGAGAAGGTCCTCCTGCCGAACATGTTCGTGCGGGCCGTCATAACGGAAGGAGTCAGGGAGGACGCCATTCTCGTTCCGCAACAGGCCGTTGCCAGGACACCGGACGGAGAGCCCTATGTCATGGTGGTTGGTCCTGGCGACAGGGCGGAAATGAAGAGGCTCGAGCTCGGGCGGGCCATCGGCGACAGGTGGCTTGTCGTGTCGGGCCTTTCCCCCGGAGACAGGGTGATCGTCGAGGGACTCCAGTTCGTACGTCCCGGGATGCAGGTAAAAGCCACGCCGTGGGAGGAAGAGAAGACCGTCGAGAAAGCACGGGACGGGGGCGCTGCGGCTGAGCACGGAACTCCCGCGGGAGGTGCCTGATGCTGTCGAGATTCTTCCTCGATCGCCCGGTTTTTGCCTGGGTCGTCGCCATCGCCATCATGAGCGCCGGGCTGCTGGCCATCTATTTTCTGCCCGTGTCGCAGTATCCGGACCTGGCACCGCCGGTGATAGCGATCGATGCCTTCTATCCAGGAGCTTCCGCGGAGACCGTGGAGAATACCGTCACCCAGGTCATAGAACAGGAGATGACGGGCCTGGACAAGATGCTCTACCTGTCCGCCAGCAGCAATTCCTCGGGAGCCAGCCGCATCGAGCTCACCTTCAGCCCGGGAACGGATCCGGACCTGGCCTGGTCCAAGGTGCAGAACAAGCTCCAGCTGGCGATGGCAAGCCTGCCCGAGGTGGTGCAACGGCAGGGGGTGAAGGTCAGCAAGTCGACCCGCAACTACATGTTGATCGTGGGGATCATTTCAGAGGACGGGAGCCTGGATGGCAATGATCTGATGGATTATGCCAAGTCCAACCTCCAGAAGGTGCTCGCCCGGGTGCCGGGCGTCGGCGAGGTAGAGGCGTTCGGCACGGAATACGCGATGCGCGTCTGGCTGGATCCCGACAAGCTGACCAATTACTCCCTGACCGTGGATGACGTCGTCGGGGCGCTTCGCGCCTACAACGTCGAGGTCTCGGCCGGCCAGTTCGGTGGTGCGCCAGCCGTCAGGGGGCAGCGCCTGAACGCCGCGATCATCGTGCAGCATTACCTCCAGACCCCGGAGCAGTTTGCCCGCATCCCGATTCGTACCAACCCGGACGGGTCGATCGTTCGAATCAGGGACGTCGGGCGGGTGGAACTTGGAACGGAACGATATGACATCGTAGACAGGTACAATGGCAAGCACGCAGCCTTCCTCGCCATTCGCAAGGAGCCCGGCGCCAACTCCCTGAAGACGGCGGATCGCATCAAGAAGAAGCTCCAGGAAATGAGCCGCTACTTTCCGCCCGGTGTGAAGGTGGTTTATCCGTACGATACCACTCCCTTCACCCGGGTGGCCATCCACGAAGTGGTGAAGACACTGTACGAGGCGGTCATCCTGGTCTTCATCGTGATGTGGCTCTTCCTGGGAAACCTGCGTGCCACCCTGATCCCGACCATTGCCGTGCCAGTTGTAGTCCTGGGAACCTTCGCGGTGATCGCGATCCTGGGCTTTTCCATCAACATGCTCACCATGTTCGCCATGGTGCTGGCGATCGGCCTGCTCGTCGACGACGCCATCGTGGTTGTGGAGAACGTGGACCGCATCATGAGGGAGGAGGGACTGCCACCGAAGGAAGCGACGGCGAAATCGATGGAGGAGATCACCAGCGCGCTGGTGGGAATCGGGATCGTGCTCTCGGCGGTCTTCGGCCCGATGGCCTTCTTCCCCGGCTCCACCGGTATCATCTACCGGCAGTTCGCGGTGACCATTGCCTCGGCGATGCTCCTTTCCGTTCTCGTGGCGCTGATCCTCACGCCGGTCCTGTGCGCGTCGCTGCTGAGGCCGGTGCCGCCAGGCCACAGGCCATCGGACAGCGCGGTGTTCTTCCTGCGGCCCTTCTTTCGGCGGTTTGACCTGCTGATCGAACGCCTGCGGGACGTCTACGTCCGGCTGGTCGGGCACGTCCTGGGGCGGAAGCTGCGCTACGTCCTGATCTACGTCGTCCTCGTGACGTTGATGGGATACCTGTTCCTGCACCTGCCGACGGCCTATCTCCCGGACGAAGACCAGGGGATGCTGCTCGTGCAGGTCACGCTTCCGTCCGGGTCGACCCTGGAGCAGACGCGGAACGTCCTCGAGCAGGTGGAGAAGTACTTTCTGACGCAGGAGAAGGATGCGGTCGAGTCGTTTGCTTACGTTGCGGGCATCTCGTTCAGCGGGCAGGGCCAGAACGTGGGCCTGGGATTCGTGAAGCTGAAGGACTGGGAGGAGCGGGGCCGGCCGGACATGAAGGTCGGGCCGATGACGGGAAGGGCCATGGAGTTTCTCTCGGGGATCAAGGGGGCCATGGTCTTCGCCTTCCCACCGCCGGCCATCATCGAGCTGGGTAACGCCGCGGGGTTCGATTTCGAGCTCCTGGACTTTGGCGGACTGGGCCACGAGAAACTGATGGCGGCACGGAACCAGCTCCTGGAGATGGCGGCCGAGGATCCGAGGGTGATGCGGGTCAGGCCGAACGGGATGGAGGACGTGCCGGAGTTCCACGTGGAGGTGGACTGGGAGAAGGCGGGCGCCCTTGGCGTGCCGATCACCACCATCCATCATGGTCTTGCCGCTCTCTTCGGTGGT
>JAMOQA010000514.1 GCA_027064265.1 Acidobacteriota bacterium | reverse complement strand
GGAAACCGTGGGATGGCATTCTATCCTTCCCCTCGAGGGAGGACCTGCCGATGGAACGAACGATCGGAACGACGCGCCTCGTCCTGGTGGAGGGCGACATCACCGAACAGCGGGTCGACGCCATCGTCAACGCGGCCAACAGCCGGCTCGCCGGCGGCGGGGGCGTCGACGGGGCGATCCACCGCCGCGGCGGCCCCTCGATCATGGAGGAGTGTCGCCGGATCGGCGGGTGTCCCACCGGGTCGGCCGTGGTCACGGGGGCCGGGAACCTGCCGGCCCGGTGGGTGGTCCACGCGGTCGGGCCCGTGTGGAGCGGCGGAAAGCGCGGCGAGGACGACCTGCTCGCCTCCGCGTGGAGGGAGAGCCTCGAGCGGGCCCGGGAGATCGGCGCCCGGACGGTGGCCTTCCCCTCCCTCTCCACCGGGGCCTACCGCTTCCCGGTCGACCGGGCCGCCCGGATCGCCCTCGGGACCGTGCGGGACTGGATCCTCGAGCACCCGGACGTCCTCGACGAGGTCCGGGTCGTCCTCTTCGACCGGGCCACGTACGACGCGTACGCCGCCGCCCTCGCCGACCTCCCCTAGCCCGGGTCATGCACGAGCCCTCCGGGCCGCAGGGGCGCAGCACGCTGCGCCCCTGCGGGAATTCGCGAGACGCTCGACGCGTAGGGGTCGAGCGTGCTCGACCCGTGCGGTGCGAAGCACCGCCATGACGATCGCCTTTCGGGCGACACGGGCGCAGCACGCTGCGCCCCTGCGGGAATTCGCGAGACGCTCGACGCGTAGGGGTCGAGCGTGCTCGACCCGTGCGGTGCGAAGCACCGCCATGACGATCGCCTTTCGGGCGACACGGGCGCAGCACGCTGCGCTCCTGCGCCGGTTTCCGCCATTGCGCTGGACCCGTGTCGGGTCAGTCGGACCGGGGGAGCCGGCGGGGAACGGACCGGGTGCGGTGCGCCAGTTTCCCGAGGAGTTCCCGGGCCTCCGCCTCCTCCGCCGGGTCCGGGTCTTCCTCGAGGGCCTGGTAGAGGTGCTGGTACGCCGCGGTGGGGAACCCGAGCCGGTCCATCAGGACCCGGGCCGCCCCGAGGTGCGCCCGGGCCCGGCCGGGGCCCCGGGGATGATCGGCGAGGGCCCGCTGGTAGGCCGCGAGGGCGGCGCGCGGATGCCCGGCCGCCGCCAGGGCGTCTCCCAGCCGGATCTTCTCCCACGGACCCAGCCCCTGCCTCGTGACCTGGCGGGGCAGGTCGAACAGCATTGCCGCCGCCTCCTCGAGCCGTCCGGCCGAGAGGGCCTCGCGAAACGCCCGGGGCAGGGTCGCCGCCGCCGGCACGTCCGGGGGCCGCGTGCGCGCCACCTCCGGCCGATGGAGCCAGTGCCGGTCCAGCAGCCACGCGAGGGCCAGGCCGGCGACGAAACCGCCGATGTGGGCGCCGTAGGCGACGCCCCCCGCCTTCCCGCCGGTGAGCAGCACCGGGAGCAGGTTGTCGACCAGCAGGTACATCGCCAGGACGAACCGGGCCGGGAGCTCGATCACGTCGGCGAAGAACGGGAAGAGCCACACCCAGAGCCGCACCCGGTTCAGGGGAAACCACAGGAAGTAGAGGCCGAGCACGCCCGAGATCGCCCCGGATGCCCCCACCGCAGGGATGTCCGACCCGTGGCGCAGCAGGAGATCGCCCCCGGCGGCGGCGAGGCCCGTTCCCAGGTAGGCGAGCAGGTAGCCGAGCCGGCCGAGGCGCGCCTCGACGTTGTCGCCGTAGATCCAGAGGAACAGCATGTTCCCCAGCAGGTGGGCCCAGCCGCCGTGGAGGAACATCCCGGTCAGGGCGGCGAGGAGCGAGGGGTGGGCCGGGCGGAAGCCGTGGCGGTAGGTGAACAGGTCGTAGGCGCTGACCCGGCGCACCAGCCGGGGCACGTCGGCGACGCGGACGCGGCCATCCTCGACGAGGGCATGCACGTAGCGTTCGAAGTCCGGGTCCCGGGGGTCCGCGGGCCGGAAGGCGAGGGGCCACAGGGAGAGGAAGACCGCCACGTTGAGGACGATCAGCGTCCAGTTGACCCAGGCGATCCCCCGGGGGTTCGGACTGTCGCCGACCGGGAGGATCATCGGTGGGCCTCCTTCCGGCTCAGGCGGATCCTCCCCTTCTCGTCGACCCCGAGCACCCGGACGTCGACCGTGTCCCCGACCGAGAGCACGTCGCCGACCCGCGGGACCCGCCGGGTGTCCAGCTCCGAGACGTGCAGGACCCCCTCGACCGAGGCCCCGAGCCGCACGATGGCAAAGAAGTCCCGCACCAGGATCACCTCGCCCCGGTAGACCTCCCCGACCTCCGGCTCCAGGGTCAGGTGCCGGATCCGGCGCATCGCCTCCGCCGCCCCGGCGCGGTCCTTCGCGTAGACCCGGACGAGGCCGTCCTCGCCGATGTCGACCTGGACGCCGGTCGCCGCCTGGATCTCCTGGACGTTCCGGCCCCCCGGCCCGATCAGTTCCCGGATCCTCTCCCGCCGGATCCGCAGCGACGTGACCCGGGGCGCCCGCGGCGACAGCGCCTCGCGGGGCGCCGGCAGGGTCTTCGCCATCTCGTCGAGGATGTGCAGGCGAGCGGCACGCGCCTGGCCGAGGGCGCGCTCGAGCACGTCCCGCGGGATCGACCCCAGCTTGTTGTCCATCTGGATCGCCGTCACCCCGTCGCGGGTGCCGGCCACCTTGAAGTCCATGTCCCCGAGATGATCCTCGTCGCCGAGGATGTCCGTGAGGACGTGGTACTCGCCCCCCTCGTGGACCAGGCCCATCGCGACTCCCGCCACGGGCGCGCGGAGGGGGACCCCCGCGTCCATCAGGGCGAGGCTGGCGCCGCAGACCGTCGCCATCGACGAGGAACCGTTGGACTCCGCGATGTCGGAGACGATCCGGATCGTGTAGGGAAAGTCGTCGGCGGACGGCAGGACCGGCTCGAGGGCCCGGTGGGCCAGGTTGCCGTGGCCGATCTCCCGGCGGCCGGGCCCCCGCAGGGGACGGACCTCGCCGACCGAGTAGGGTGGAAAGTTGTAGTGGAGGAGGAAGCGTTCCGAGCGCATTCCCTCCAGGGTCTCCACCTGCTGCTCGTCCCTCCCGGTCCCGAGGGTACAGGAGACCAGGGCCTGGGTCTCCCCCCGGGTGAAGATCGCCGAGCCGTGGGGCCGGGGCAGCCACGAGACCGCGCAGGTGATGGGGCGCACGTCCGCGAGGCCCCGCCCGTCGATCCGCTTCCCGTCCCGCGCGATCCGCTCCCGGATCACCCGGGCGACCAGGGCCCCGTAGAGTTCCCGGGCCTCGTCCTCCCGCCCGGCGAGGTCCTCCCCCTGCCCCGCGAGCCACCGGTCGAACACCTCGGCGATCCGCCGGCGGCGTGCCTGCTTGGCCGGCTCGCCCACGGCATCCCGGACGGCATCCCCGAGGTCGCGGGCCAGTCGCGCGGCGAGGTCCTCGTCGGGGACCGGCTCCTCGTGGAAACGCTTCTCTCGGCCGGCCCGGGCGACCAGCTCGCCGATCGCCTCGGCGATCTCCCGGGCGGCCCGGTCCGCCCGGTCCAGGGCGGCAACCACCTGGGACTCCGGTGCTTCCCGCCCCTGCCCCTCGACCATGACCAGGCCGCCGGGCCCCGAGGAGACGACCAGGTCGAGGTCGGCCGCTTCCCGTTCCCGGCGGGTGGGGAAGAGGACCCACTCGCCGTGAACCCGGGCGATTCGGACCCCGGCGACCGGCCCCTTCCAGGGGATGTCGGAAACCGCCAGGGCCCCCGCCCCGGCCGTGATGGCCAGGGATTCGGGTTCGACCTCCTCGTCCGCGCTGAGCACCGTCAGCATCAGCTGCGTCTCGCAGAGGAACCCCTTCGGGAAGAGGGGGCGCACCGTCCGGTCGGCCAGGCGCGAGGCCAGGACCTCCGGGTCGGTGATCCGGCCTTCCCGGCGCAGCCAGGAACCGGGGATCCGGCCGGAGGCGGCGAACCGTTCCCGGTACTCCACCGTCAGCGGGAAGAAACCCTGCCCGGGACGCGGCTCGTCGGCGGCCACCGCCGTCGCCAGGAGAACGTTGTCCCGGTACCGGAGCACGACGGCCCCGTGGGCCTGGCGGGCCACGTCGCCGGTCTCGAGGACCAGCGGCCCGCCGGGGAGATCGACCTGGACGCGCTCGCCCATCGGGTGTCCGCTCACTCGGGGCTGGCCCACGGCGGGTAGACCACCGCGAGGACCCTCTCCCCGGTCTTGCCACCGGCTCCCTCCGGCCGCCGCGGCCGGAAGTCCGGGACCAGGGTCCCGTCCTCCCGCCGCGTCGCCGGCCAGGGCCTGGCGAGGAGCTTCAACCCCTTCGGGGTCTCGACCACCTCGGCGACCAGGGGGGCGCCGGGACGCCCGTCCTCGAGGGGCCGGAAGGCGACCTTCCAGACCGGGTCGTACCGGCAGCGCGTGGCATCGATCTTCACGTCCTCGAAGTGGCCCGGGACGTGCACGAGGGCCAGTTCCTCCTCCCGGGGCGGCCGGTAGACGGGTCCTTCCGGCCCCCGGTCCGCGACCCGCAGGTTCCCGGCGGTGGGCGTGGCGCCGGGGCCGAGCACGGCCAGGAGGGCGGCCCGGATCTCGTCGTCCGGGGGCGGGGTCGGCGTGATTCCGCGGCCTCCGCAGGCCGCGGCCAGGAGCAGGACGGCCCCGGCGAGGAGCGGGGCGAGACGGGCTCGGTACCTGCGCATCGTGACCTCCTGGCCGCTACAATACCCCGTCCCCCGCCCCCCGGGGAGCCCGCTCCCCCTTCCCCGCCGCGAGGAGCCAGACGATGGCCGGATCCCTCGACGCCCTGCTCCGCCCCCGCTCCGTCGCCGTGATCGGCGCGTCCAACCGCCGGAAGTCCCTGGGCGGCATGGTCACCGAGCGCCTGTTCGACTTCCGGTTCACCGGGAAGATCTTCCCGGTCAATCCGCGCCAGGAGGCGATCCACTCGGTGAAGGCGTGGCCGAGCATCCTCGACGTGCCGGACCCGGTCGACTGCGCCATCGTCGTGGTGCCGCGGGACGCGGTCCCGGCGGCCATCGACCAGTGCATCGAGAAGGGCGTCGGGGCGGTGATCCTGATCACCTCCGGCTTCCGGGAGACCGGCGAGGAGGGACGCCGCCTGGAGGAGGAGGTCTTCGCGAAGCTGAAGGCCGCCGGGATCCGGGCGATCGGCCCGAACTGCATGGGCCTGCTCAACACCTCCCCGGAGGTCTCCCTCGACGCCACCTTCACGCCGGTGCCGGCGCTTCCGGGCCCGATCGGGTTCGCGTCCCAGTCCGGGGCCCTCGGCGTCGTCGTCCTCGGCATCTCCGAGGAACGGGGGATCGGTTTCTCCCAGTTCGTCTCCCTGGGCAACAAGGCGGACGTGACGGAGAACGACCTGCTCGAGGCCTGGGAGGACGACCCGGAGGTGCCGGTGATCACCGCCTACCTGGAGTCGTTCGCCGACGCCCCGGGCTTCCTGCGGATCGCGCGCCGGGTGACCCGGAAGAAGCCGGTGATCCTCGTCAAGGCGGGCCGCACCGAGGCCGGCGCCCGGGCGGCCAGCTCCCACACCGGCGCCCTCGCCTCCGCCGATACCGGCACCGATGCCCTCTGCCGCCAGGGGGGCGTCCTCCGGGTCGACACGGTGGAGGAGATGCTCGACACCGCCTGGTTCCTGGCGAAGGCCCCGCTCCCGGCGGGGCCCCGGGTCGGCATCCTGACCAACGCCGGCGGGCCGGCGATCCTCTGCGCCGACCGACTCGGGGAGCTCGGCCTCGAGATCCCGACCCTCGGCGAGGCCACCCGGAAGGTCCTCTCGGACCGGCTGCCGCCGGAGGCGGCCACGGGCAACCCGGTGGACATCCTGCCGTCCGCCACGCCGGAGGACTTCGCCGCCTGCCTCGCCGCGATGCTCGAGGACCCGGGAATCGACGCCGTGATCTCGATCACGGTGACGCCGCCCCTCTACCCGGCGCGGGACGTCCTCGAGGCGATCACCCCGGTGGCCCGGCGGGCGGGAAAGCCGGTGCTGCCGGTCTTCATGGTCCCGGCGGCGGCGCGCCGGGAGCTGCTCGCCGTGGAGGACGCGCCCGCCCTCTTCCGCGCCCCGGAGGACGCGGCGGGCGCCCTCGCCCGGGCGGTGGCCCACGCCCGGAACGCCGCCCGGCCCGCCGAGGAGCCCCGGGAGTTCGACCGGGACGACGCCGAGATCGCGGCCCTCCTCGGCCGCACCCTGGAGGATGGGGGCGGCTACCTGCCCCAGGAGGACGTCTTCCGGGTCCTGGAGATCGCCGGGTTCCCCCTCGCGCCCTGGCGGGTGGCCGGCTCCCGCGAGGAGGTCCTCGCGGCGGCCGCGGAGATCGAGGGGCCGGTGGTGCTCAAGGCGGTCGGCCCGGGAATCGTCCACAAGTCCGACCTGGGCGGCGTCGCCCTCGACCTCCGGGACGAGGCGGCCGTCGCCGCCGCCCTCGATCGCATGGAAGAGGCCCTCGACGGGGCGGGAATCCCCCGGGAGGGCCGGCGCTGGCTGGTGCAGGCGTTCCGCGCCGGCGGCCGGGAGGTGATCCTCGGCGCGCACCGGGCCCCCGGCTACGGCCCCCTCGTCATGTGCGGCCTCGGCGGGAAGTACGTCGAGGTCTTCCGGGACGTCCAGTTCGCCATGGCGGACCTGACCCCCTCGGACGCCCGGGAGATGGTGCGGGGCATCCGGGGCCTCGCCCTGCTCACCGGGACCCGGGGCGAGGAGGGGGTCGACCTCGCTCCCCTCGAGGAGGGGCTCGAGCGGCTGGCGGCCCTGGTGCGGGCCCACCGGGAGATCGCCGAGCTGGACGTCAACCCCCTCCTCCTCTTCCCCGGCGGCGGCGCGGCCGTGGTCGACGGACGGATCCGGGTCGCCGCGGACTGAGCGGGACGGGTGGGATGCCGCCCGCGGGGCACCTGCC
>JAMOQA010000513.1 GCA_027064265.1 Acidobacteriota bacterium | reverse complement strand
GGCCCGGGCGAGAGCCGGATCGGGGGGCGGGACCGCGGCCAGCAGCGCCCGGGTGTACGGGTGGGCGGGATCCGCGAGCAGGTCCGTGGTCCGGCCGGTCTCGACGATCTTCCCGAGGTACATCACGGCGACCCGGTCGCAGAGGTGGCCGACCAGGGCGAGGTCGTGGGCGATGAACAGGTAGGCGATCCCGTGCCGCCGCTGGAGCTCGACCAGGAGGTTGATTACCTGGGCCTGGACCGACACGTCGAGGGCGGCCACCGGCTCGTCGCAGACGACGAACTCCGGCCGGACGGCGAGGGCCCGGGCGATCATCACCCGCTGCCGCTGTCCGCCGGAGAGCTCGCCCGGCCGCCGGTCGGCGAGGGCCGGGTCGAGCCCCACCTCCTCGAGCAGTTCCCGGACCCGCCGGCGCCGCTCCCGTCCCCGGGCGAGACCGTGGATCGCCAGGGGTTCCCCGACGAGGGAACCGACCCGCATCAGCGGGTTGAGGGCGGCCGCCGGGTCCTGGAAGATCACCTGCATCCTCCGGCGCAGGGCGCGCATCTCCCGGGGACGGAGCCCGAGAACGTCGATCCCGTCGAAGCGGACGGTGCCGGCGGTCGGCTCGACGAGGCGCAGGACCGCCCGCGCCAGGGTGGTCTTCCCGGAACCGGACTCCCCGACGAGGCCGACGATCTCGCCACGACCGACGTCGAGGTCGACCCCGTCCACCGCCCGGACGGGCACTCCCCCCCCGAAGAGGCCGGCCCCGGCCAGGTAGTGGTGGACGAGGCCCCGGACCACGAGGAGCGGCCCGCCGCCGGTCATCGCACGCCCTCCCGGGAGGGCGGGGCCTCGAGGCAGGCGACCGCCCGGCCCTCCCCGGCGGGTTCGAGCACGGGCACCCGGTCCCGGCACCGGTCGGTGGCCCGGGAGCAGCGGGGGGCGAAGGCGCACCCGGGGGGGAGGTGGGCGAGGTCCGGCACCTGGCCCGGGATCGCCGGGAGGCGGCCGCGGGGAATCCCCGGGCGGGGCACGCCGGCCAGCAGCCCCTCGGTATAGGGATGGAGCGGTGCGGCGAAGAGCGCGTCCACCGGGCCCTCCTCGACGACGCGTCCCGCGTACATCACGAGGACCCGGTCGCAGAGGGCGGCGACCACTCCCAGGTCGTGGGTGACGAGGAGCACGCCCAGGTCCTCCTGCCCGGCGAGCCGCCGGAGCAGGTCGAGGATCCCGGCCTGGAGGGTGACGTCGAGGGCCGTGGTCGGCTCGTCGGCGACCAGCATGCGCGGCCCGGCGGCGAGCGCCATCGCGAGCAGCGCCCGCTGCTTCATTCCACCGGAGTACTCGTGGGGATACTGGCGGGCCCGGCGCTCCGGGTCGGGGATCCCCACCCGGGCCAGGGCACGGACCGCCTCCCGCCGGGCCTCCTCCCGGTCGAGGGGGCGATGGGCCCGGAGCACCTCCGCCACCTGGGCCCCCACCGTGAGCACCGGGTTCAGGGCGTCCCCGGTCTCCTGGGGGACCCACGCGATCCCGGCCCCCCGCTTCCGGCGCAGCTCCCGCTCGGGCAGCGCCAGCAGGTCCTCCCCCGCCAGCAGCACCCGCCCCGCCGTGATCCTCCCCGGGGACGGGACCAGCGAGAGAAGGGCGAGGCCCAGGGTCGACTTGCCGCACCCGGACTCCCCGACCAGGGCGACCACCTCCCCCGCGTGGACGTGGAGGGAGACGCGGTCCACCGCCCGGACCGTCCCGTCCGGACGGGGGTAGTCGACGCACAGCTCGCGGACTTCCAGGAGGGCGGCCATCGCGGCCAATCTAGCACCGCCCCCGGGCGCGGTGGCGCCGCGGAGGGCCGGCGGTTCCCCCCCGGGGCCGGGCGGTCTCGTCGGGGACTCGACGGCCCCCGGGAACCGGTGTCGGAATCCCGTCGGCGGGCCGGGCAAACGGGCCGGTTCGGCGCCTCGAATCGTGGCCTCGATCTTGCAGCGAAGGGGATCCGCCATCTTCCATGGAGGGACCCGGTGTGAACGTCGCCGTCCTCGTACCCGGCCCGCGGGCCGCCCATGGCCTCGCGGAACTGCTGGTCGCTCTCGGGCGGGAACCCGGCGTCGCCCCCGGGGTCGTCGCCCTCGGCCAGGAGACCGCCGCCGCCCTGCCGGAAGGGCTCGACGTGCTGGTCTACCCGGTGCGCGAAGACACCGTATTGCCGGCCCCCTTCCTTGCCCCGCTCCTCGAGCACCTGGGGGCCGAGGTGCTTCTCGCCCCCCTCGGGGCGGTGGACGCGGCGCCGGTACCGATGCTGCTGCTGGACCTGGGGAACGCCGAGGACGGAGCGCCGCCGATCCCGCGGGATCCGGCCCACCAGGCCTGGACCGAGGCGGTCACTCCCCGCCCGGAACGCCGCCGCGAGCTGATCCGGGAAGGGCTGTTCACGGTCCACCTGCTCCCGGAGTGGTTCCGGGAGCCGGGCCGGCCGGCGGCGGCCGCCGCGGGCCCGATCGCCCGGAAGCTCCGCGAGCTGGCTCCCCTCGTCGCCGGCGCGCGGCCGGGCGCGGGAACGGAGCCCCCGGAGGAGACGATCACGAGCCCGGTCGAACCACCCCTCCCCGTTCCCGGGGAGACGAGCGCCCCCGAGGAGGAGATCACCGTGCAGGTCACCAGCCCGGAGCCCGTCGCCGAGGTGCGCACCCCGGCGCCCCCCGCCTGGGAACCCGAGGTCCACGACCCGGAGCGTTACCGGGACCGGCACGCCGGCCGGGAAGCCCTGGTACTGGCCTCCGCGGAGGGGCTCGACGCCCTCGCCCCGGCCGACCTGGCGGCCCACCTGGTGATCGCCACGCCCGCGGCCCTCGGCTGGTTGATCGCGCGGATGGGCATCGCCCACTACACCTGCGCCACCGCGGAACCGGCCACCGTCGAGGCGAAGGGTGCCCTCGCCGGGGTGCGGACGGTGCTGGTGCACGCCTCCCACCTGGACGGGAAGCGCCTCGCACCGGTGGCCCGGGCGCTCGTCCCGGTCCTCGACCTCGCCCGGGCCGGGGGCCCGGCGCTCGGCTGGTCGGACGAGATGGGCACCGGGTTCTTCCCCGGGCCGGGGGACGTCGCCCTGGCCGTCCAGTGGGCCGCCTGGCTCGGCGCGGGGGAGATCCGCCTGGCGGGAACCGTCCCCCACGAGACGCTTCCGGCCTGGTCCGGCTTCCTCGCGGGAGCCCGGGCGATCCTGGAGGCCCGGGGCACCCGGCTCCTCCTCGACGGCCGCGGGGCGGGCGCGAGCCTCGGGGCCGGTGGAGCGGGGCTTCCCGGTAGGCTCGGGATGACGATCGGCGGGTAGACCCGGGGCGCCCGGAGCCGTTACCCTCCCCTTCCCCCCCGCATCCATTCCTCCACGCCGGCCGGCCCGCCGGCGCGCGAGGGAGGAACGCCGCATGGAGATCGCCGATCGGTACGACGTGATCGTCGTCGGCGGGGGCCCCGCCACGCGAATCTTCAACAAGTACCTGCACCTGCTCCAGCCCGGCATCCGCACGCTGGTCATCCGGGACGAGGACCGGATCGTCAACCACTGCGGTACCCCCTACATCGTCGAGGGGAAGATCGAGTGGGAGCGGGGCCTGATCGCGGAGGAACTGGTCACCCGTTTCGGCACCCCGATCCTGGTCGACCCCGTGGTCGGCGGCGACCCGGAGAAGAAGGTCGTCGAGACCGCCTCGGGGCGAAGGATCGGCTACGACAAGCTGGTCTTCGCCACCGGCACGGACCAGGTGCTCCCGCCGGTGCCGGGGATCGACTCCGACCGGGTGCTCAAGGTGCGCCGCACCGACGACCTGCGGCGCACGATGGCCCGGATCCGGGACGTCGAGCGTGCCGTCGTCCTCGGGGCAGGGTACATCGGGCTCGAGTTCGCCATCGCCCTCCGGAACATGGGCAAGCAGGTGACGGTCATCGAGCTGGCCGACCACGTGATGGGCGGCCGGATCGACGAGAAGATGGCCGAGGCGATCGAGGAGCACCTGCGGAAGCTCGGCATCGACCTGCGCCCGGGGCGCCGGGCCACCTGCATCCACGACTCCGAGGGCGGCTGCGAGGTGGAGATCGACGGGGGCGACCGGGTGCCGGCGGACGTCGTCCTGCCGGCGGTCGGCGTCCGTCCCCTCGTCGACTACGCACCGGCCTTCGGGCTCACGACGACCCCCCAGGGAATCGTCGTCGACGAGTACTTCCGGACGGGCGTCCCCGACATCTGGGCGATCGGCGACTGCATCGAAACAAAGTCGCGGATCACCGGCAAGCCCGTTCCGGGGAAGCTCGGCTCGAACGCCGGCCAGATGGCCCGGCGCCTCGGCCTGAACATGGCAGGGATCGTGGCGCCGTACCCCGGCGTGGTCAACGCCGCGGTGACGATGCTCGAGGGGCTCGCCTACGGGGGCGCGGGCCTCTCCGAGGCGGACGCGGACCGGGAGGGGATCCCGGTGCTGGTCACCCGCAACACGTCGACCAGCACCTACGAGAACATGCCGGATCCCCGGCCGGTGGAGTGCAAGCTGGTCTTCCACGCGGAGACGCTCCGCCTGCTGGGCGGGGAGCTGCTCGGGGAGTTCAACCCGGCGGGATTCGTCGAGGTGATCGCCCAGCTGATCGAGCGGGAGTCGACGCTGGAGGACGTCCTCACCATGACGTACTCTTCGCACCCCGAGCTGACCCCGAAGACGTCGAAGCCGTACATCGCCTGGGCGGCGGAGCCGCTCCTCAAGAGCCTCGCCGGCCAGGGCCAGCTCGCGCGGCTGCGGGCGGCCCGGGAGACGTGAGCAGGACACCGTAACGACGCGCCGGCCCCGGAGGGAGCCCGGGACGCCGGCCAGTCCGGGGGAGAGGGAGCCCCCGGGGAGGGAGCCGATGAACACGTTCGTACTGCTGCTGATCGGGTTCGTCGCGGGGCTCTTCGTCGCCGTGCTCGGCACGGTCCTCGCGATGCGGAAGCTGATGGTCGTTCCCCACCGCAGCCACCGGAGCTTCGAGGAGACCTGCGAGGCGATCGAGAAGGTCGTCCCGGCGCACGAGGGCTGGGGTTTCCCGATCGAGACCTGGAACTTCTACGAGACGTTCCTCAAGAAGAACCTCGTGCCGCGGGGCATCCGCAAGCTGAAGGTCTTCTTCGTCTGCAACGCGGGGCTCGCCTCGAAGGTGATCTCCGACACCCCCGGCATGGCGGGGATCATGCCCTGCTCCTGGGCGGTCTACGAGATGGACGACGGCTCGGTCTGGCTCTCGAAGATGAACATCGCGCTGATGTCGAAGATGTTCGGCGGCGCGATCCGCGAGGCGATGACCGAGGTCGCCCGCATGGACGAGGTCTTCCTCCGCCAGGTGCTCGCGCCGAAGGAGGACGACTCGCAGGAGGCGAAGGAAGAGGCCGCCGCCTGACCCGCAGGCAACGCGCGCGACACCGGCCCGGGGCCCCGCGCCCCGGGCCTTCTCGCGTCAGCGTTCGCCGGCGAACAGGGTCCTGCCCCGGGCCCGCCGCCAGGCGGCCTGGAGGCGGCGCAGCCCGCGAAAGCTCTCCGGGGAATAGACCCGGCGCTCGAGGACGGCCTCGAGCAGGCCGTGGACGAGCTCCCCCTCCCGCTGCCAGGTGACGAGCAGGCGCCAGCCGTCCCCTTCCCGCTCGTCCGGCTCCGGGAGCACGATCCCTGCCGGCAGGCCGGCAATGCGGCTCTCGATGCGCACCGCCACCGGGTGGTCGATGGCGAGGGGCGCCCGCCGCCGCCGCAGGGCCGGCAGCGGGGGGAACGGGTCCGGCACGGGGACCACCGGCACCCAGTCCGAACCGTCCGCCTCGTGCTTCACGGGGGCGGACCAGCGGACCTCCTTCCGGCACGTGCCCTCGTCGGTCTCCTCGACGACGCGGACCTCCTCGAGCTTCGCCCCGGGCCAGTTCATGGAGAGGAACGTGGCGAACCGCTCCTCGATTCCTTCCTGTCCCTTCTCCCGGACCTCCCGCCGGCAGCGCCGCGCCGGCTCGCCCCGGGCCTCGAGCACGCCGACGACCCGGAAGCGCCCGTCCTCCTCGACCGTGACGGAGACGTCGGCATCCACCCGGTGCGCCTCCGGCGTGTCGCCGGGCAGCACCACCGGCCCGCTCGCCGCCCCCGCCAGGAGCACGGCGGCGCGCCCGGAAAGGCCCCCGGAGAGCCAGCCCGGCGAGGTCAGCTCGTCGGTGGGGTCGAAGACGAGCACCCTGCCGACCCCCTTCCAGGTGACGACGCCGGGAAGCCCGTCGGGCACCCGGACCGCCTCCGGGAGCGAGATCGCGAGCACCACGTGGTCGAAGGCCGGGACGGGAACCTTCCGGGGCACGTCCTCGCGGGTCTCCACCCGGACGAGGATCGGCCACGACTCGATTCCCGCCGCCGTGAGCATCGCCCGGAGGAGGGCGACCTTCCCCTTGCAGTCCCCCTGCAGGCTGCGGAGGACGCGCCCGGCGTCCTCCGGGACCATGCCGTTCTCGTCCAGGAGCCGCGCGACGTAGTGGACCCGGTCCCGCACGTCCCTGGCGAGGACGCCGATCCGGCGCCACGGGTCCTCCGGCACGCCGGCAAGCAGCTCCCGGACCCGCGCGCGCACCAGGTCGTCCGGCTCGTCCCGCCGCATCCACATCCGGTCGAGCCGCGCGGCGAACTCCGGCCACGTGCCCGCCCACCGCTCCCGGAGGGGCGAGCCCGCGGGAGGCTCGAAGGAGAGGCAGAGGCGGGGCCGCGACCCCTCCGGGACGGCCGTCTCCCGGGGCGGAGCCGGCAGGTCCCGCACCTCGAAGCGACACGAACCCGCCGCGCACCGGGGTTCGGGCCCCGGCCCCCCGACCCACTCGTGGTGCAGCTTCCAGCCCTCGGGGAGCCGCACGGCGAGGCTGCCACGGACGAGTTCGGACCCGGGCGCGGGACGCCACGCGTACGCCAGGAACGGGCTGTCGAGGTCCCGCACGATCTCCGAGACGACCAGGCTGCCCCGCCGCACGTCGGGGATCTCGAAGAGGCGCACCCTG
>JAMOQA010000512.1 GCA_027064265.1 Acidobacteriota bacterium | reverse complement strand
CGAGGAGGGGGACCAGGAACACCTGGGCGCCGACCCAGCTGACGAGGGAGCGCCAGCGTTTCCGGATCAGCTCGCCGTGCAGCTCGCCCCCGGCGACGAGGGCGATGAAGGTCAGCGCCAGGTCGTCGAGGGGGCCGAGCCGGGCGACCAGGTCGGCGTCGAGGAGGCCGAGCGCCGACGGGCCCGCGGCGATGCCGGCGACGATGTAACCGGTGAGGCGCGGCAGGCGGAGCGCCTCGGCGACCAGGCCGGCGCACCACCCGGCGAGCAGCAGGAAGCCGATGGCGAGGGTGATCTCCCCGCTCCGGGCAGGGCTGACCAGGGCCGGCACCCACCTGAGCCCCCCCATGAGCAGGGTCGTGCCGAGCAGGAGGAGCAGGGCCCAGGGCACGGTCGTGCGGAGGCGGTCCGGGACGCCCCCGAGGCCGGAGTACCGGAAGAGCCGGGTCATCGGGTCCCCTCCCCTTCCCCGTGGGCCGCCTCTCGGCGAAGCACGCGGAGGATCATCCAGGGGGAGACCATCTCGGTGACCAGGACGGCGAACATCGTCGCCGCCAGCACGACGGAGGTGAAGGGGCCCGGGCCGGACTCCAGGTAGTCGAGGGCGAGGGCGACGGCGATGCCCCCCTGGGCGACGAGCCCGAGTCCGAAGCCGGCCGGCGGGTTCCGGAGGGCGTGGGTCGTCCGGGCGAGGAGGACACCGGCGAGCCCCTTGCCGAGCAGGCGAAGGCCGACCAGCGCCGCCGCGGCGGCGAGGACGCCGAGGGCGCCCAGCTCGAGGGGAGTCTCGAGGGACCCCACGGCCCCGGCGACCAGGAGGAGGAACATCATGAACGGTCCCTCGAGGCGGTGGACCAGCGCCTGGACCCTGCGCCGCGGCGCGGGAATGTTGGCGACGGTGATGCCCGCCACGAGGCCCACGAACAGGGGCGAGATGTGCAGGTAGCGGGCCATCCCCCCGAAGAAGAACGTCGCCGCGAGGCCTCCGACGAGCAGGCGCCCGGTTCCCACCTTCCCGACCCGCGGCAGCAGGGCGAGGGCTCCCCCGAACAGCACGCCCATCAGGACGGCGAGGCCGAGCCACTGCAGGAAGAGGAACGACTGCCAGCCGGGAACGACGGGCGCGGCCTGGCGCCAGCAGAGCGCGAGACCGAAGAGGGCGAGGGCGGGGAGTTCTCCCATCTCGGCCAGGTGCCGGAGCATGCGCAGGACGGGGGAGCCGGCGTACTTCCGGTCGAGGGCGAGCATGTCGAGGGAGGCGGGGGTGGAACAGGCCGCGGCGGCGGCCAGGACCAGGGTGGCGACCAGGGTTTCCCTCGCGTCGGCGGGCCAGGTGCGCAGCCAGAACCACGCGGGGACCCCGACGGCAAGGGCGCCTGCCGCCGCCTGGACGGCGGGCGCCACCGAGTAGAAGAGCGGGATGGTCCGGAGCAGCGGGATCTCGAGCTGGAGCCCGTAGTGGAGACCGACGAAGGCGAGCCCCACGGTGGCGAACGGACGGAGGGCGTCGATCACCTCCCGGTCGAGGATGCCGAGAAGCTGGGGCCCGAGGAGGATCCCGACGACCAGGAACTCCGACCCGGTAACGAACAGGAGCCGGATCCCGGCGGGCACGGGAAAGCGTGCCGGCGTGCGCCGGCCCCCGACCAGCACGATGAGGAGAAGGAGGGCGAGCGCGGCAAGGCGGATCAAGCGGTCCCCCCTCCCCCGGGCCCGGGCGGGTGGATCACAAAGGGCTGCTCGGCGAGGCCTCGGGCTCGCTGCCCTTGTCGTTGTCGCTGGCGGCGTTCACCGCGAAGGCTCCGCCGACGACCACCGCGAGGGGAACCCACCACGAGGCGAGGGCCCCGGCGGTGACGGCGCCGCCCGCCCCGGCGGCCCCGGCGGTGGCTCCCTTGCCCGTTGCCCCGGCGGCCTTCGCGGGGGCGTGGCCGGGGGCGTACCCCTTCGGCCCGATCCGGATCTCCAGCCGGGCGACCTGTCCTTCCTTCAGCACGACCGGCTTCGAGAGGACCGGGAACTCGGAGCCGTCGGGCGCGAAGGCGACCAGCTCGTACTTCCCCGGGGGCACGATCTGCACGACGAACGCCCCGTCGGGACCGGTGGCGGTGGAGAGGAACAGGTCGCCATCGGCGCTGCGCAGGCCGACCTGGTAGCCCCGGGCCGGCATTCCCTCGTTGTCGAGGAGGACGCCGCGGAGCTGGGCCGTGCCGGCGGCGGCGCCTCCGGCGGCCCAGGCGGGACCGAGCCCGAGGGCCAGGGCGAGAACGAGGGCGAGGATCGTCCGGGTCGCGTGCATCGTGGGGCTGCCTCCTTCACGGCGATGCCGCCGGAAGGGGCGATTGCAACCCCGTGGCGCCGCCTTGTCAACCGTTCGTTCGCAGGGGTTCGCCGGGGTGGCTGCCGACGCCGGCCCCGGCCTGCTAGCCCGGATCATGCATGAGCCCTCCGGCCGAAACGCCGGATCTGCACGCTGGCCGGGCCCTTCGGGCCCTCTCGCCCGTACTCGGCCCTGAACACCCTGCGGCGTAGCTCGAGGTACGCCTCGGGTGTTCAGGCCTCCGTGCGGGCAATCCAGCATGCATCTCCGACGTTTCGCCTCGAAGGTTCACGCATAATCCGGGCTAGGGTGAGGAGCGGCACGAGGTGACCGGGATGACCATCGAGTTCGACCGCGAGGACACGATCGTCGCTCCGGCGACCCCGCCGGGAAGCGGCGCGATCGCCGTCGTGCGGGTCTCGGGGCCGGCGGCCCTCGAGGTTCTCTCGCGGGTGTTCCGGCGGGAGCGGGGCCGCGGGCGGATGCCGGCCTTCCGGCCGGTGCTCGGGACCGTGCTCGATGCCGCGGGAGAGCCGATCGACCGGGGCCTCGCCACGTGGTTCCGGGGGCCCCGCAGCTATACCGGGGAAGACCTGGTGGAGCTCTCCGTTCACGGATCGCCGGCGGTGGTCCGTGCGCTGGTCGAGGCGTGCCGTGCCGCCGGCGCCCGGCCGGCGGAGCCGGGCGAGTTCACCTGGCGTGCCCTCCGGGCCGGCAAGCTCGACCTCGCCCAGGCGGAGGCGGTGGCCGACCTGGCCGCGGCGGCCACCCTTCCCCAGGCGCGGCTCGCGGCCCGCCAGCTCTCGGGCGAAGTGGGCGAGGCGCTGGCCCCCGTGGCGGCGGAGGCCCTGGACCTCCTCGCGGACGTGGAGGCGGGTCTCGACTTCTCCGAGGACGAGGACCTCGGGCCGGGGGGCGACGAGATCGCCCGGCGGGCGCGGGTTCTCGCGGGTCGCCTGGAGGAGCTGCTCGCCGCCGGGGAGACGGCGGCCCGGGTGCGGGAGGGTGCGCGGGCGGTGCTGCTCGGGCCCCCGAACGCGGGCAAGTCGACGCTGTTCAACGCCCTGGTCGGGCGGGAGCGGGCGATCGTCACCCCGGAGCCGGGGACGACCCGGGACCTGGTCGAGGAGACCGTCGTCCTCGAGGGGATGCCGGTGATCCTGATCGACACCGCCGGGGTGCGGGACGCAACTGGCCTCGCGGAGCGGGAAGGGGTCCGGCGGGCGCTGCGGGTGGCGGAGGGCGCGGCGGTGGTGCTGGAGGTCTACTCCCTCGCCGCGGCCTGGCGGCCGGAGGGGCCGCCGGCGCCGGGCCGCCTGCGGGTGGCCACCCACGCGGACGTCCCGTGGAAGGGCGATCCCGCGCCGGGGTCCCTTGTCGTCAGCCCGGTGACCGGCGAGGGAATGGACGAGCTGCGCCGCCGGGTCGCCGAGGCGGTGGGGGCGCCCGGCACGGGCCCCCTGCCCTCCGTGGCCCTCGCTTCCGCCCGGCACCGGGACGCGGCGGCCCGGGCCGCGGACCACCTCCGGGAAGCGGCCGAGATGGCGATGGACGCCCCGGGCGAGCTGGTGGCCCTGCCCCTGCGGGAGGCCGTCCGCGCCCTGCGGGAGATCCTCGGGGACGTCGACGCGGAGCGGGTCCTCGGGCGGATCTTCTCCCGCTTCTGCATCGGGAAGTAGGCGGGAACGTCTCGGAGTGAGATCCCGAAGCGAGATTGGGATCATGTAGCGTACCGAGCGAATGTGTTAGGTTAGTTGGGTGGGAGGCACCGTGTGAGCGTCGAGACGTTGATCGGGGCAGGGATCCTGGCGGCCGCGGCCGCGGTTCTCGGGGTATTCGTGTTCCGTTCGCTGCGGTCGGGCCCGGCCAGGGCTGACCAGGGGTCGACTCCCGCCGCGTGCAGCGGGTGTGCGCACCGGTCGTCCTGTCCCCTGCCCCGCCAAGGGGTGACCGGGGGTCACCGGTTGCCGGAAGGGTGTCCTTTCCCTCCGCCGGGGTTCAGGCTTCCCGCGGCCGGGCGAAGAGGAGACCTGCCAAGGGGCGAGTCGGGAGCGGCCGGGTCCGCACCAGGACGCCGGGCAGGCGACTGATTCGTTCCGCGATCCGGTCGGCATCGTCCCGGGACAGCCACGCGAGGACCGATGGTCGGCGCGCCGACCGTGATTCCGTCGGCGGGGCGTCGGCGAGGACCGGGGCGATCGTGGAGCCGGGTTCCGGGAAGGCCCGGAGCGTGACGACGGCCGGTCGTTCGGGGAAGACACCCGTGAAGTTGGCTTCGACGACTTCCACCCGCGAGTTCATGCCGGTCTTCCGCAGCACCGCCCGGAGGAAGTCCGCCTTGCGGGCGACCCTCTCGTGGAGGCGGCCTCGCAGGGCCGGGCGGGCCGCGAGGAGCGGTAGCGCGGGGTAGCCGTTCCCGGAGCCCAGGTCGGCGAGGAGCGGGGACGGCTCGACCGGGGCGGCCACGAGGGCCTCGTCGAGCCACTCGAGGGCGGCGAGGGACTCGAGCACGTGGAGCCGGATCCCCTCGGCCGGGTCCCGGATCGCGGTCAGGTTGATCCGCCGGTTCCAGGCGTAGAGCAGGTGCAGGTGGAGGGCGAGGGCCTCGAGGGCCTCCTCCGGGATCGCGAGGCCGAGCCGGTCCGCCTCCCGGGCGATCGCCTCCCGCGCCGCCGCCGGGTCGATGCCGGGGGCCGGGCCCTTCATCGGGTCGCCTCCCGCCGGCGTGCCCTTCCCTGCCCCACCGCCGCGGCCAGGAGGGCGATGGCCGCGGGGGTGACCCCGGGGATCCGCGACGCCTGGCCCAGGCTCCGCGGTCGGACCTCGGCGAGGCGCTGGCGGATCTCCGTCGAGAGCCCGGAGACCTCCTCGAAGGGGAACCCGGGCGGAATCCGGATCGACTCCGCGCGGCGGAGCTTCTCGGCTTCCCGCCGCTCCCGCTCGAGGTAACCCCGGTAGCGGACCAGGTTGACCAGCGTGTCCCGGTCCCGGGGGCCGAGTGCGGGACCGTCGGGAAGCGCCTCGGCGAGGACCTCTTCGGGGTCCTCCCCGCGGCGGATCCGGTCCGCGGGGGTCGTGGGCCGGGAGGCCCGCAGCTCCCCGTCCCGCTCGATCGCGCGAAGGGCCGCGTCGATCCGCTCCCAGCGCTCCCGGGCCCGGGCGGCCCGGTGCGGGGGGACCACGCCGAGCCGCTCCGCGAGGGGCGTCAGCCTGCGGTCCGCGGTGTCCGGCGAGAGGGAGAGCCGCAGCTCGGCCCGGGACGTGAACATCCGGTACGGCTCGAGGACGCCCCGGGTCGTGAGATCGTCCACGAGCACGCCCAGGTACGAGGAGAACCGGTCCGGGACGAACGGGTCCTTCCCGAGGGCGGAACGGGCCGCGTTGATCCCGGCGACGAGGCCGAGGGCCGCGGCTTCCTCGTACCCGGTCGTCCCGCAGATCTGCCCGGCGAGGAAGAGTCCCGGCAGGGCCCGCACCTCGAGGTTCCGCCGCAGCTGGGTCGGCGGCACGTAGTCGTACTCCACCGCGTACCCGTAGCGGGCGATCGTCACGTCCTCGAGGCCCGGGATCGCCCGGACCATCTCCTCCTGGATCTCCTCCGGCATGCTGGTCGAAAACCCGTTCAGGTAGACCCAGGGATGGTCGATCCCCATCGGCTCCAGGTGCAGGAGGTGCTGCTCCCGGTCCGGGAACTTGACGACCTTGTCCTCGAACGAGGGGCAGTACCGCGGCCCGAGCGCCCGGATCTTCCCGCCGTAGAGGGGCGAACGGTCCAGGTTCCGCCGGACGATCTCGTGGACCCGGGGGTTCGTGCGGGCGAGCCAGGTCGTCAGCTGGGGGAGTCGCGGCTCGAAGCGGCCCTCGTAAAGATGGAGGAACGAGAGGGGCTCCGGTTCCGGGTCGCCGGGCTGGGGTTCGAAGCGGGCAGGGTCGATCGACTCCCGGAGCAAGCGGGGCGGGGTCCCGGTCTTGAACCGCTCGACCCGCAGACCGAGGGCCGCGAGGGCGTCGTGGAGGGCGAGGGAAGGGGGCTCGCCGATCCGGCCCCCCTCGATCACCTGCTCGCCCCGGAAGAGGCGACCCCGCAGGAAGGTGCCGGTGGTGATCACTGCGGCCGCGGCGGGGAAGAACCTCCCGTCGGCGGCCTCGATTCCCGCGAGGCGACCTTGTTGCATCCGGAACGCTGCTGCTTCCGCCTCGACGATCTCGATGCGGGGATGCCGCAGGAGCTCTTCCATGGCCCGGGGGTAGGCGTCGTGGTCTTCCTGGACCCGCGGTCCCCGCACCGCCGGCCCCCGGGAGCGGTTCAGCACCCGGAAGTGGATCCCGGCGAGGTCCGCGGCCAGCCCGATCAGCCCGCCCATGGCGTCGATTTCCCGCACCAGGTGCGACTTCCCGATCCCGCCGATCGACGGGTTGCAGGAAAGCCGGACCAGGGCGTCCCGTCGCAGGGTCAGCAGGACGACGTCCGCCCCGAGCCGCGCTGCCGCATGGGCCGCCTCGACTCCGGCGTGGCCGCCGCCGACCACCACGATGGGGGGAAGCCTCTTCATCGTCGCGTTTCGGGATCTCCGGGACGGCCAGAGGGTGCCCCCTCGCGGTTCCTCCCGCAAGTGGCCTGGCATTCCCCGGGGATGTTCCACGTGGAACATTCGGAAGCGCCGGCAGGGGAGGGGGTTGCGGGCGCGGGGTTGTCCGGGAGGGCGGATGTTCCACGTGGAACATTTCCCGGGAGACCCGTCCGG
>JAMOQA010000511.1 GCA_027064265.1 Acidobacteriota bacterium | reverse complement strand
AGTCGGCGATCCGGTCGACCAGGCCCGCGGTCACCGCGGACGCGAGGACGTCCCGCACGACGCGGAACGTGCCGAGGGGACCGGGTCGTCCGTAATAGAGGGTGGCGACCCGGGCCATCAGCTCCAGGTTGCGCACCAGGGTGACCAGGGCATCGACCAGGGCCGACGGGTTCACCGCCGTCAGGAGGGCCACCTGGGAGGCCGCCTGCCAGACCTCCGCCCTTGCCTTGCGATCGAGGCGTTCGAGCAGCCGGTCGATCTCCGCCTCGACTGCCCGCACCAGCGCCTCGTCGTCGTGTTCTCCCGCGGCGATCGCCTCGACGCGCTCTAGAACCGCCGGTACCTTCCCGCGCGTGGTCTCGTCCAGGGCGGGGTTCGCCTCCTGGCGGGCGAGCCAGCGACGCACGAACCCGAGGTACCGGCGACGGTGGCGGGGGGACCACTCCGCGGGAGGCGGGAGCTCGGGGGGATCGACGACCCGCGGGAGGTTCCACCACCGCCAG
Source organism: Acidobacteriota bacterium (assembly GCA_027064265.1). Taxonomy (GTDB): domain Bacteria; phylum Acidobacteriota; class Polarisedimenticolia; order J045; family J045; genus JAMOQA01. The sequence goes on along the minus strand of JAMOQA010000511.1, from coordinate 6,570 downwards.
GCGATCCAGCCGACGAACCCCGTCACGAGGGCGAGGAGAGCGCCGGTGACGGCCCACGCCAGCCAGGGGTGGATGCCGGCGAGGAGCTGGTGGAGGTGGATCCCCTCGAGGACGAGGATCGCCGTCCCGACGATCAGCACGGTCCAGGAGATGCGCCGTGTCCACCGAACGGTTCCCGCCAGGAGACGGGCGAGGAAGGGCGTCTCCAGCCGGTGCACCGGTGCGCTCATCGGCTCGCTCCGCCGGGAGCCGCGAGGGAGGGGCTCGCCACCTCGACCCGGACTTCCATCTCCTCGGCCTCGTCGACGGAACGGGCGAAGCTCCGGAAGGCCCGGTACTCGTCGCCCGGTTCGACCCGGCGATAGGGGACCAGCAGTTCCCGGCGCAGCTCGAGGAACCCGTCCCCGCCCCGGGCGACGAGCGAGAGAGAGCCGAACGGGGACCGGATCGAAACCGGGCGCGGCAGGTCCCGTGGCGCAAGCCCCTCCGGCAGCCGGACCCGGAGGACGTCCCGGCGGAAGATCCCGGCATCGAGGAGCAGCGGCTGGCGCCGGGTCGGCAGCGTCCCGTACTCCGCGAGCAGGTTCGCCCGGTGGAGCACGAGGGGAAGGGCGAAGCCCGTCGCGATCCGTCGGGCGAAGGTCCCGCCACGGATCTCGAGGGTGATCGTCACCGGCCCTTCCTCGCCCTTGTCCGCTCCCTCGATCCGGGACGAGATCACCTCGGCGCCCGGGAAGGAATCGGCCGCCAGGCCCCGGAAGACCCGCGGCATGTCGTCCGCCGAGACCTCGGCGAGGAGCGACCGCAGGGTGTCCGCGTACCCCTCCCGGAGCACGAGGACGAGGGTGCCCTCGACCCGGCCGTCGCCGGTGAGGGCCAGCTCGGCCGTCCGCTCGGCCAGGAACTCCGGGGGGCGGTCCGGCAGGTTGATCAGCCGCACCGGGTGATCCAGGTCCAGCGGGACCTCGAGGGCATCTCCCCCCGCGAGCTGCACCGGGAGCCGGTCGAAGGGGTGGTTCGTTCCGTTGTAGTCGAGGAAGACGGCCCCCCCCGGGACGAGGATCTCCACCACCGGGTAGGAGAACAGGGTGGGGCTCGGGCAGTCGAGGTTGCGGCCCCTCATCCAGGATGGCCGGGCGAGGACCAGGCGTGCCTCGAGGCCCAGCATGCGGCCGAGGGCCAGGGCCACGACCGCGCGGTTTCCCTCCCCGGCGGAGGCCGCGGCGCTCGCCGGCACCCCCGGCCGGAAGGCCGCCCCCCCCGGGTCCATCCGCTCGCAGAGCAGCCGGTGCATCGCCCGCGCGAGGCGCACCGGTTCCGGCCCGTCGCCACCGGCCGCGGCGCGCCGCCGAATCTCTTCCGCCAGTTCCGGCAAGGGGTCGTCCGGACGGAGCATGCCGACGAGGGCCGAGCGGATCATGTCGCCCAGGTCGGAGAACGATAGTCCCAGCTCGAGGCGCACGTGGGGAACGACCTCGAGGGGGTCGGGCACGTGGGGCTCGGGCTGGAGCCGGTCCATTCCCCGGGCGGTCCAGGAGCGGACCCGCAGGCCGCCCCGGATCTCGTCGGTGGTCGCGAGACCCTCCTCGTTGCCGCACGCCCGGACCGGCAGCGCGGGATCGTGGAACACCACGTAGCGGGAGAGCTGGAAGCTGCGATCCGGCCCCTGGAAGAGGAACACGGACCGGTTGTCCAGCGCCCCGGGAACCGGGCTCCAGGGGGGGATCCAGCGGCGCCAGGTGTAGACGATCGCGTCGCCCGGGGCGAGCCCGGGCAGGTTGAAGGGCGGCCCCGCGCGGGGATCCACGTCGACGATCCGGCCGTCCGGTTTCCAGACCTGGAGCGTCTCGAGTCTCGCCCCGGGCATCACCTCGAGCTCTCCTTCCTGCTCGACCCCCTTCCGGGTCCAGACCTTGTGCACCCCCTGGTAGAGCTCGGTCTGGCTGCCGTCCGGGTGGACCTTCACCACCGCGATGTCGGCGAGGAGAGAGGCGTCGGTCCCCGGCTCCGGGGTCGGCACGTCCCGCAGGACCTCCTCCGGGTCGACCAGCCAGCCGACGAACGGGTCGTCCCGGCCGCGCCGGGCGAGGACCCGCCACAGGCCGACCCGCGCCGGGTTCAGCTCGAGGGCCTGGCGCAGGAGGCTCACCGTTTCGTCCTCCTGGCCGAGAAGGGCCACCGTCGCCGCCATGCGCAGGGGGATTCCCCCCTCGCGGGGAAAGGCGCGGCGGGCATCCCGGAGGACCTCCAGCGCCTCGCGGAGACGGTCCGCGTCCAGGAGGGCCCGGGCGAGGGCGAGCCGCGCGTAGAGGTAGGCCGGCCGGCGGCGCACCATCTCGCGCCAGGCGGCGATCGCCTCCTCGTGGCGTCCCGCGGCCGCCAGGAAGTCGGGCCAGTCGTCGTCGACCGGGTCCCGCCGGTGCAGCTCGGCGAGGGCGTCCCGCAGGTCGTCGAGCCGCCGGAACCGCCGATCGAAGTCGATGCGCGCGTCGAGGACCCCTTCACGGCCGGGGGCCAGGGCCACGACCCGCTCGAGGGCCTCCGCGGCCTCCGTCCGCCATCCCCGCGCCGCGGCGACCCGGTGGACGAGGAGCAGCGCCTCCACCTGGTCCGGGCGGGCTTCGAGGACCTTCCGGGCCCGCCGGAGGGCCTCGTCCGCGCGGCCGGCGTGTTCGTCCATCCCGGCCAGGAGCAGGTCGGCCCGCAGGAGGCCGGGGTCCTTCCGCACCGCTTCCTCCAGGAGCGAGCGGGCCCGGGCCAGGTCCTTCTCGGGGGCCAGGCCGGTTTCTCCCGTGCGCAGGAAGTCGCCGAGAAGCCAGGCGAAGACCGGGGAGTCGGGCCAGGTCTTCCGGGCCGTCTCGAGCAGGGCGCCGGTAACCCGGTCGAGTCCCCGGGCCCGGGTCCACCACGCGGCCGCCAGGAGCGCCGCCGGGTCGTCGGGGCCTTCCTCCGGCGTCACGGAGTCCAGGGTGCAGGGGAGGGAGCGGGACCGGGAACCGGCGGGAGGGAGGGGAGCCGGCCCCGCGGCGACGGCCGCGAGCGGGGGGCCGCCGTCGAGCGGGTGCAGGGCGAGGACGAAGTCGGCGAGGCGCAGGGAGTTGTCCAGCTTCGCCAGGAACCGGTGCCGGCCCGGGACCAGCTCGACGCGGCCGGCGAGGAACCGGGGCGGCCGCTCCCGCCGCCGGTCGGCCGCGAGGATCTCGCGGCCGTCGAGGAACAGGCGGAACGACCCGGAAGCGCCGGCGACGACCCGGAGGACCCGGGGCTCCGCGACCTCCACCTCGCAGGCGGCGTAGACGACCCCCACCTGGCGGAACGCCGGCGGCACCAGGACGCGCCCGTCCGGGAAGGAAGTCTCGAGCCGGAAGGGTGGCCAGGGTGAGGCCCCGGTTCCCGGGGTTCCATCGAGGAAGCCGTCCTCGGGCGGGAACGAGCGGTCGAGGGCCAGGGGGGAGAACCGCCCGTACGGACCGACCAGGGTCCACCGCGTGACCCGGTGTCCCGGGTCGACGAGGGCGGAGAGTCCCTCCTCTCCCCGGCCCGCCCGGGAGAGGACGTCCGAGAGGACCGCCGCCGCGATGTCCCGCAGCTCGGGGGGGAAGCGATCGTCCGGGGTCTCCGCGAGGCGGCGCACCAGGGGGAGGAGCGACGCGCCCCCGTCCGGTTGCAGGGCGGAGATCGCCAGCAGGTGGACGGCGGCGCCGGCGGCAAGGGGACCCCCTCCCCCCGCCTCGAGGGTGCCGGCCAGGACCGATGCGGCGCCGGCGGGATCGCCGCCCCCCTCGAGGAGGGTGGCGAGGCCGAGGGCGGCCCGGATGTCGGCCGGTTCCTCGGCGAGACGGTCGCGGAAGAAGGCGCGGGCCTCGTCGTCCCGTCCGGCGGCGAGGGCGGTCCAGCCCTGGTCGGGTCCGGCTGCGGCGAGCGTCGGGGAGGAACCCGCGGCCAGGAGGGCCAGGAGGACGACCGCGACCGGGAGAACCCTTGCGACCATCCGCTTCATGGCAGCCACCTCGTGACGATGCGCTGGTCCAGGGCTTCCCGGACCCGGCGCAGGATCTCGGAGAACCGGCCGAAGTCCGCCGGCGCCACGTCGCCGCCCCGGAAGACCAGGTCGATCCGGACCTGGACGCCTGCGCGACCTTCCCGGACCGAGAGGTCCAGCGAGACCCAGGGGGAGGAAAGCCGCACCGGGCGCGGCAGGTCGACCAGCTCCACGCCCGGAGGCAGTTTCCAGCGGGCGTCCGTGGTCACGTGCCAGGGAAGGGGCAGCCGGACGGGCACTTCTCTCCCGGGCGAAGGGGGCTGGACCTGCGGCCGGGGCACGTGGAGGGCCAGGGGGAAACTGACGGTACCGTCCTGCTCGCGGCGGCCGAGGCCCTCGTCCCGCAGGGAGGCCCACCAGGAGACCTCCGCGTCCCGGAGCCTCGTCGGCCCGATCCTGGCGTCGAGGAGCGTGACGTCGGGCCAGCGTCTGCGGAGGCGACTCGCGAGCACCGCCCGTGGACGGTCCGCCAGGCGAAAGAAGCTCCGCTCCCGGGCGGCGGCCTCCCCGCGGGCCACGAGCGAGACCCGGACCTGGGCGGCGCCGTCCCGCTCGGGAAGCAGGTCCTCCTCCCAGCGGGAGACGGAATCGTCCGGCCGGGGGGCCGGTGTCGTGACCAGGCGGCCGCCCGGGGGGTTCTCGTCGACCACCAGCGCGAGGGCGCCCCGGTCTCCTCCCGGCAGCTCCCCGAGCCCGTAGTGGAGGACGGTGCCGTCGAGCCAGAGGTCCGGGTCCTCGACCCGGACGATCGCGTGATCGAACGCGGCGAAGGTCGGGACCTGCGCCGCGAAGTCCCCCCGGTCCCGGCTGCGCAGCAGCGCGACGTGGGCATCGATCCCGGCAAGGCGGAGCATGGTCACCATCAGGGCGGCCTTGTCCTTGCAGTCGCCGTGCCGCCGGCGGAAGACCGCCTTGACGTCGTAGGGCTTGACGGCGTGGATCCCCAGCTCGAGGGCGACGTAACGGGTGTTCTCGAGGACCCACTCGTAGATCCGCCGGACCGCCTCCCGCCGGGACGGACGATCGGCAAGCAGCTTCCGCACCTCGGCGCGGATGTCCGCGTCCGGGTGGGAGGCATCCTCGAGAAGCCTGGCGTACAGGGCCCCCAGGTGGTCCCAGGTGTCGACGGTTCCCAGCACGGCGACGGGGGCACGTTCCTCCCGGGGCGGCGCCCAGGGGACGTTCCGCAGGGCGGGCAGCGGGCCCAGGCGGATCGCCCGGACCTTTCGGCCCGGCTCCGCCGGGAGCTCCTCCTCCCGCGCGGGTCCCGGGAGATGGAGGAGGTCCCGGTGGACCGGCAGGCCCTCGGGCGCGTCGATGACGAGGAGGGTCCGCAGCACCGGGATGTTCCGGCCGAGGACGACGATGTCGCCGAAGTACCCATCGGCGAGGGGATTCGCGGGACCCCGGTCCGTGACCCGGTAGCGGATCTCCAGCAGGTCTCCCTCCTGGAAGCGGGGGAAGAGGGCCTGGAGTTGGCGCGTGTCGTACCACATCCGGAGTTCCGGGTCCCGCAGCAGGGAGGATTCCCGGCGTTCCGCGGGAAGGATGCTTCCGTCGGCCCGCACGATCTTCGCCTCGAGCAGGCGGACGGACCGCAGGGCGGGGGACCAGGAGACGACCCCGTACGCGCGGAGCCAGTCCGCCTGTTCCGGGTGACGGACCCGGATCAGCACCTGGTGGAACCGGGTGGCGAGGCCGCTCGGCTGGAGGCGCCAGGCCGTGACCTGGGAGACCACGACCGCTTCCGGGTCTCCCGCGAGGGGATGCTCGGCCTCGATCGCCTGCGCCTCGCCCGGCTCGATGGCATACGCCTCGCCGAAGGTGTCCTCGCTGCCGGTCAGGGCGGCGATCCGCTCGGCGTAGTGGCCCGTGTCGAGCCCCCGGTCGACCAGCTCCCGGAACGCGGCAACCGCCGCCCCTGGTTCTCCGCTGGCGAGGGCGGCCTCCCCCGCGAGCCGGAGGAGGTCGGGGTTCCCCGGGGCCAGGGCCAGGTGGCGGGCGACCAGGCGGCGAGCCTCGTCGGGACGGCCGAGGCCGAGGAGCAGGTCCGCCGTCCGGGTGGTCCATGTCACGTCGAGGGGCCGGAGTTCCCGGGCCCGTTCGAGGACGCGGAGCGCGGCGGGGACGTCCGCCGCGTCCTCGAGGAGGCGCAGCAGCTGCACCCGGACCTCGTCGTCCCGGCCGTGCATGGCGAGGTAGCGCTCCCACGCCCGCCGGGCCACTCCCGGCAGCCCGACGCGTCGCGCCAGGGCCCCGATCCGTTCCAGCACGACGGGCTGGCGGGGAGCATCCCGCGCGATCCGCCGCAGGGCGGCGAGAGCGCCGCCGGGGAACCCCCGCTCGTCCCGGGCCAGCGCCATCCAGGCGGCGAGGAACGGGTCCCGGCCGTCGCATGCGGCGAGTCCCCGACCGGCCAGGGCGAGGGCCTCGTCCTCCCGTCCGTATGCCAGGTCGTAGCGGACCAGGGTGCGCAGCGCCGCCGGGTGACCGGGCACCGCTTCGAGCATCTTCTCGAGGGCTTCCCG
>JAMOQA010000510.1 GCA_027064265.1 Acidobacteriota bacterium | reverse complement strand
CGCGTAGCGCACGGCACCGAACACCAGGCCGACGAGCACGGCCTCGTGCCCCGACCGGGCCTCGCGCAGGGCCCGTTGGACCAGGGCGAAGCCGAGGAAGATCGCCGGGGCGAGGCCCAGGGGGAGCCAGCACAGCGAGCCGACGACTCCCCCCGCGGCGGCGAGGAGCACGAGCCGTCGGCGAGGGGTCACGGCGTCTCCAGGGCCAGGCAGGCGTTGTGCCCGCCGAAGCCGAACGAGTTCGAGAGGGCGACGCCCGGCTCGATCCGCGCGTTCTCGCGGGGAAGCGGGACCAGGTCACACTCCGGGTCGACGTTCTCCAGGTTGACGCAGCGGTGGACGACCCCCTCGGCCAGGGAAAGGGCCGTGACGATCGCCTCCAGTCCGCCGGAACCCCCGATCGCGTGGCCGGTCATCGCCTTGGTCGACGAGACGCGGATGTCGTCCGCCGCCGACCCGAGCGCCCGGCGAATCGCCCGCGCCTCGGAAGGGTCGTTCAGGCGGGTCGCCGTCCCGTGCGCGTTGACGTAGACCACGTCGGAGGGTGCGCGGCCCGCGTCCTCGAGCGCCCGGCGCATCACCCGCGTGATCTGCTCGCCATCGGGCGCGAGGGCCATCATGGAGTGGGCATCGCACGTGGCCGCGTAGCCCGTCACCCGGGCGAGGATGCGTGCCCCCCGGGCGCGGGCGTGCTCCTCGCGCTCGAGGACGAGGATTCCCGCCCCGTCCGCCATCACGAAGCCGTCGCGGTCCCGGTCGAACGGGCGGGAAGCGTGTTCCGGATCGTCGTTCCGGCGGGAGACCGTGCGCAGCACGTCGAAGCCGATCAACGAGAACCCGTCCACGTCCCCGAGGGCCTTTTCCACTCCTCCCGTCACCACGAGGTCGAGTTCCCCGTGGCGGACCAGGCGGAAGGCGTCGCCAATGGCCATCGTGCCCGCGGCGCAGGCCGTGGTCACCGCCTTGCACTCGCCGCGGAGGCCGAACTTGATCGCCACCTGCCCGGCGGGGGCGTTCGGGATCAGCATGGGGACGGCATACCGGAGCCTTCCCTTGATGGCCCGTTCCTCGAGCCACTGGGCGTGGGAGGACTCGACGGAGCTGATCCCCCCGATTCCCGTCCCGATCACCGTGCCGGCCCGCTCGGGGTCGATCCCGGGAAGGGCGTAGCGGTTCTTCCTCTCGTCGACCAGCTCGGGCCGGAAGCCGGCGTCCTCGAGGGCCATCCGGGCGGCGGCCAGGGCGAGGATCGTGACCCGATCGAGCAGCCGGGCTTCCGCCGCGGTCAGCAGGGCTTCCGCCGGGGCCGGTGGCTCGACCGGCGCCCCCACCAGGCACTTGAAGGGGGGAGAGCTCGACCAGTCGAAGGTGAGCCTCCGGGTGCCGGTCCTGCCGGCGAGGGCCGCCCGCCAGAAATCCTCCCGGCCGCGACCGTTGGCCGCGATCGGACCGACGCCGGTGACGACCACGGCGTGTTCGGCTCGCTGTGCCATCGGGTCCTCCCTGGTGGTGTTCCCCGCGGACCCGGCCCGGGGATCCGCAGGGTTCCCGAACGGTACGATGCCGCCCGGATCCGGGCAAGAGGCGGTCGGGGAGGCGGGTTTCGCGGTTGCGCGAGCGCGGCGACCGCCGTACGAGGAATAGGCCGTTGCCGACGGGAGGGGAGGGTCCCGCGGGCGGTCCCCGGGGAGGGGAAGGAGGAGGGTGGGGCGCGTGTCTCCCGGTCTCGAGGCTGTCCGGGTGTTCCTGCGGAAGATGCTGCTTCCGGTGGCCACCCTCGTCCTGGTCGCCGGGATCTCCCTCGGCGTGGCGGGAGCCGGTCTCGGTTCCGCCACGGCGCTCCTGACCGGTGTCGCCGCCGGGATGGTCGCCGGCGGCGTGCTCACCTGGTTCCGGGAGCGGCAGGCGGCCCGGGAAGCGGAAATGGCGGAGCGGGCGGCGGCCGAGGCCCGTCGCGAGGCCTCGTGGCGGCTGTTCTGGGAGGCCTCCTCCGACGTTCGCCCGGGCGCCTGGGGACGGCGAGACCTCGAGACGCTCCGGCTCCTCGTCCTCAACGTCGCGGAGGGCGAGGTTCCGGGAGCCCGGCTCGCCGCGCGGCTGCGGGACGCCATCTCCCGGGTCCTCGCCGGAGCGATCGACAGGCTGGGGGACCTGCTGGTGACGGCGCGGCAGCTCGCCCCCGAACACCGTGCCCTCGAACGGCTCGAGGAAGCGATCCTGGCGCTGGTCGAGGAGCTGGAAGGCGCCGCCTGCCTGCCCGGTGAGCCGGTGCCGTTCGACCCGCAGGTCGTGGCCCGGGCGTGCACCCTGGCCCTCGATGCCGCCGATCTCCTCCGGCGGGACCTGGGCCGCAGGGTCGTCGCCGACCTGCGCGCGGTGCTGGGGTGGCTCGCCCGGGAACGGCACGGAGCCGAGGTGGCCAGCGGCGCGATCGTGTTCCCGGGGCCGGGAGGACCGGAGGCGCCCCCGGGCAGCGGCCGGCTGCTGGTCGTGGCCCGCCCCCCGGACCTGGTGTCGGGGTTCGACGAGGCTCTCGGCCGGATCTTCGCCTGGGGTGAACCGGTGGGGCCGGTCCGGATCGGGCTCGAGGAGACGCGGGAAGGACGGGCCCTCGTCACGATCGGGTGGCGGACGGCGGACCGCCTGGCGGTGGAGCCCCGCAAGGTCCTGCAGCCGCTCCTGCTCCTGCGGGCCTACGGGGCGGACGTGCGAGTCGAGGAGAACCCGCGCGAAGACCGGATCGTCCTCCTCGTCGAGATCGACGTCGTGAACGCCTCGCGGAGGGCGGAGCGGAACCTGGAAGCCGGTCTCGGCTGATCCTCGCGCACGGAGCACAAGGCCCGGCCGTGGGTGCCGCCCTTGCGCTCAACGTGAATGCGTAGGGGTCGAGCGTGCTCGACCCGTGCCGGGCGAAGCCCGGCCAACCATGGTGCCGCTGCGCGGCACCCGGGCGCAGCACGCTGCGCCCCTACGCCTTCTCGTTCTCGTTCACGCGCAGCACGCTGCGCCCCTGCGTCATTCCTCCTCGTCCCCGGGAAGCGGATAGGAGAGCTCCCACGGGGGAAGCGTCTTCTCGCCCCGGACGAGGAAGTGGTCGAACCAGCGCATCATCCGCAGGTTGTAGTCGAGGCGGGAAGCGGCCCGCCGATTGCCGTGTCCCTCGCCGGGGTAGCGCACCAGGCGTACCGGCGTCCTGCCCCAGAACTTCAGCGCCCGGTACAGCTCCATCGACTGGCCCGGGTCGACCCGCCGGTCCTCCTTGCCGCCGAGGATCAGGAGCGGCGTGCGCGCATCCTTCGCATGGAGCACCGAGCTCCGGTCGAGGAAGAGATCCAGGTTCTCGTACGGCGTGGTCAGCCAGTGGACCAGCTCCATCTCCTTCGGGATGTCGGTGGTCCCGACCTTGGAGAGCTGGTCGGAGATCCCGACGAACATCACCGCGGCCTGGAAGCGCGAGGACCAGCGGGTGGCCGCCCAGCCGGTGAAGAAGCCGCCGTAGCTGCCCCCCGTGATGCCGACCCGGCCCGGGTCGGCGAGCCCCATCGCCACCACGTGGTCGATCCCCGCGAGGACGTCCTCGAACTCCCTGCCCCCGCCGTCGCCCTGGTCCGCCTTCGAGAACGCCACCCCGTAGCCGGTGCTGCCCCGGTAGTTCGGGTAGAGGACCGCGTAGCCCCGGCCCGCGGCCACCTGGCCGGGCGTGGCGTACCGGGTGATCCAGCCGTTGCGGTAGTGGCTCTCCGGCCCGCCGTGGCAGACGACGATCAGCGGGACCCGCTCACCGTCCTTCCGCTCGACCGGGTGGATCAGCAGGCCCTCGATCTCGAGCCCGTCCTTCGCCTTCCACCGGACGATCTCCTGGCGGCCGAGGCGCCGCTCCGCCAGCCAGGGATTCAGGTTCGTCAGGCGCCGCGGGGCCTTCTCGCCGGGCCGGAACGTGAACAGCTCCCGGGGATGGGTGGGCGACTCGCCGACCAGGGCGATCCGCCCGCCGGTCGCATCGGCGCTCATCCCGGCGAAGACCGGATCGGTGGAGTCGAAGAGCACCTCCATCCCGGTGCCGTCCGGGCGCACCCGGCCGACCCGCGAACCGACCCCGACGTCGGCGAGCCAGAGGATCGTCCCGTCGTTCGTGACGGAGAAGGTCACCACGTGTCCCGTGTCGGCGAGGTCCGGGAGGAGGTCACGAAGCTCTCCGCCGGAAGCCGGCACCGCCATCAGCCGGCCTTCCTTCGGGTCGTGGATGTCGACGGCGGAGACCAACAGGACGGTCCGCCCGTCCGGCGCCCAGTCGAAGTGGCCGAGCTTCCCCGGGTTCGCGATCTTCGCCAGGACCTTCCCGTTCCCGGCATCGATCACGTGGAGGCGCCGGAACATGTACCGGTCGTCGGTGAGGGGGCGGGGCGAGAGGTCGACGAGGAGCCTCGTTCCATCGGGGCTCCACCGGACGTGCCAGGGCTGGCCGGGGAGGTCGCCGAGGGAACGCGGCTCGCCCGCCTCCGCGTCCGGTGCCAGGGGATCGGCCGGGACGTCGACCACGTACACGTGGTGCGGCTGCCAGTCTTCCTCGAAGATCTCCTGGTCGAATCCCTTCTTCCGCAGCTCCTTCCTTTCCTGGGGGACCGGTTCGGCGGCGACGAAGGCGATGCGCCGTCCATCCGGGCTCCAGTCGAAGGCCTGGATCCCGGTCTCGAAGGACACCAGGCGGACCGACTCGCCTCCCTCGACCGGGAGCGCCCAGATGGAGGTGTGCTCGTCGTCACCGCGTTTCGCCAGGTAGGCGAGCCAGCGGCCGTCCGGCGACCAGGCGAGGGCGGAGGCGCGCACGTCGCGGGGCAGCCAGCGCCGGGTGCGCGGCTCCGGGCCCACCGTCGTCACGTAGAGGGGCAGCCGCGCCGGGCCGTCGTCGTCCTTGCCGGGAATGCGCGGATCGGCGAGCCGCCAGGCGATGCGGCCGCCGTCCGGCGAGACGACCGCGTCGACCACGTACCGGGTCCGGGCGACGTCCATCTCGTCCAGCGGACGCGACGGTTCCGCGCCGAGGGCCGGAAGGAGGGCCCCGAGGAGGAGGATCGGCAGGGTGAGCAGATGAAACGTCTTCTTCGCCTTTTTCATCGGGTACCTCCCGGACCCGCCTGGCGCGGCAGGGGGATCGTTCCCGGAAGCTTCATGCGGGGGAGGGTGTAGTCCGGGTCGATCGGCCCGGGGAAGAGGAAGACGGTGACCGGTTCCTTCCCCGGCACCTCGAAGGTGACGCGATCGCCACCGCACAGGGCGAAGCGACGGCCGACGAGCACCGCGGCCTCCTCGGGCGGTGGCTGCATTCGGGGGATGCGCTCGTACTGGTACTTGACGTCGTGGCGGCGCGGTTCCTGCAGGACCTCCTCGAGCAGGCGCGAGAGCGGGAGACCCGTCGGGTACCAGTTCCAGGCGAAGACCAGGTGGTCTTCCTTGACCGGGCGTCGCCACTCGTCCCCGTCCCCCGCCTGGTAGTAGTAGCCGAGGAACCGGGGCACCAGCGGGGGCGAGGGGAGCGCCGGGAGCCGGATCCAGCGGGGGTCATCTTCTTCCCAGCGGAAGCGGTTGCCGTGGAGATCGGTGGCGGTCCACTTGCGGGCGCGGTCGGTGATGGAGATCTCGGTCCCGTCGGTGAGCCGGAGAACCAGCTCGTGGTTCACGGAGTACGACCAGTTCCGGCCGCCCCGGGTGACCACCATCAGGATCGCGCCCTGGCGAGTGAACTGGGTCGCCGTGCCCGAAGGCGTCGTGAGCGTCGCGCGGAACCGCCCGCCCGGCGCCCGTCCGAGGTGCAGCCGGTGCCCGAGGGGAGAGACCAGGTCGGACCCGTCGACGCGCAGGGCCGGCAGGTCCGGGTCCGGAAGGAGGATCCCGCCGCGAAGCACGAGGGAGAAGCTCGTCCCGTCGTTCCGGTGGACCGTGATCCGCGTTCCCTCCGGGAGCGACTCCAGGTACGCCCTGCCCGCGGCCAGGTGGCGTTCGAACCGGAAGGCGGGCGCCACCGGCTCGCCGACCGCAGGGGCCCCGCCGCCGGCGTCCGGCGGGGGGTTCCCCGGGCTGGCGGTGGCGGGAACGAGCGACAAGGAGAAGAGGAGGACGATCGAGGAGATCCAGCGGTTTCTGCTCATGGGCCGGATTGTACCCGTCCGCGGCGGCCCGGGCAGGCCGGTGCTATCCTCACGATCCGGGGCGGGACGCCCCCGGGGGGTCACGAGATGACCGAACGACCGCGACGGAGTGCCGACGAGCTGGTTCGGCTGGCGCGCATGGCGTACGACGCCGGCGACCACGCCGAGGCGGAAGCCCTGGCCCGGCGCGCCCTGATGCTCTCCCCGGCGTCCGCCGACGCCCGGCAGGTGGCGGCATCGGCCGTCATCGAACAGGGGCGGTACGGTGAGGCGATCCCGTGGCTGGAGGAGCTGCTCGAGGAGGACCCCCACGACGTGGTCGTCCTGGCGGACCTCGGCCTGTGTCTCTACGAGCTCTGCGAGTTCGAGGATGCCGAGGCGATCCTCGCCCGGGCGCTCGAGATCGAGCCCTCCGACCCGCAGGCGTGCTACTGGATGGGGCTCTGCGTCGAGCGACGGGGCGAGTGGGACCTGGCCGAGGAGTACTTCCTCCGCGCGCATTCCATCGACCCGGAGGCCTACCCGCGGCCCGTGCGCCGGTCGCCCGAGGAGTTCGACGACGCGGTGGAGGAGGCGATCGCCGACCTGCCCGCGGTGATGCGGGAGGCCCTCGATCGGTTGCATCTCGTCGTCCGGGACCTGCCCGACGAGGAAGACCTGCTCGCGTTCGACCCTCCGCTCGACCCCTGCCTGTACGGGCTCTTCCCCGGGATTCCGCTGCCCGACCGCGAAGAGGACACCGACCCGGAACTGGACGTCCTGTTCCTCTACAAGCGGAACCTGGAGCGGATGTGCCCCGGTTTCGACGTCCTGGTCCGGGAGATCCGGCTGACCCTGCTCTACGAGGTGGGGCACTACCTGGGTCTCGACGGCGTTGCCCTCGCCGAAGGGGAAGAGCAAGGACGGTCCTGACGGATATTGTCGGGCACGTGACCGCCCTTCGTTGTTTCC
>JAMOQA010000509.1 GCA_027064265.1 Acidobacteriota bacterium | reverse complement strand
CTTCGAGCACGAGGTCGCCTGCCTGCGGGACCTCGTCGGCGCGTTCCCGGGCCGGTGGCTCGAGGTCGGCGTCGGCACCGGGCGGTTCGCGGAGGCGCTCGGGATCCGCGAGGGGATCGACCCCTCCCCCGCGGTGCTGGCCCTCGCGGCCCGGCGCGGGATCGAGACCCGGGTGGGCCGCGCGGAGTCGCTCCCCCTCCCGGACGCGAGCCGCGACGGCCTGCTGCTCGTCGTCACGATCTGCTTCGTCGAGGACCCGGCCGCGACGTTCCGCGAGTGCCGCCGCGTCCTGGTCCCGGGGGGGCACCTGGTCGTCGGCCTCGTCCCCGCCGACAGCGCCTGGGGCGAGTTCTACGCCCGCGAGGGTCGCGAGGGACATCCGTTCTACTCGAGCGCCCACTTCTACACCGCAGACGAGATCCTCTCCCTCGCCCGGGCCGCCGGCTTCCGCCTCGCGCGCGCCCGGAGCTGCCTCCTGACCCCGCCGCGGCAGGCGCCCGACGACCCCGCCTCCGGCATCGAGGACGGCATCGTCCCCGGCGCCGGCTTCCTCGCGATCGACTTCGAGGCGGAACGCACGAACGCCCCGGGGCGGGAGCCGCCGGGGCGGTGAGCCGGCCCGCGGGGGCCGGGAGGGGAGCTGGCTCCGGAGGAGGGACTCGAACCCCCGACCCGGTGGTTAACAGCCACCTGCTCTACCAGCTGAGCTACTCCGGAGCACCGGGCAAGGCGGAAGGATAGGGTCGCCCCCGGGGGCTGTCAAATCTCGCGCGGAACCCGGCAATCGGCGCCGGAAACGGGGTAGCCAGGGGGGTTCCCCCGGAAATGCGACAGATCGGGTGGGGGGTTGGTCCGCAAGTGCGACACCGGACCCGCGGAAACGTCGTCCGAAGGGGAGAATCGCCCCGAAACCCGTCCGTTTCGGGCCGCCCCCCGGGGCAGGTGTTGCATTTGCGCGGTGACCCCCCCGGTGAAGTGACGCATTTCGGGAGGGACCCCCGGCTCCCTCGGGACCTGCCCGTGCAGCTTCCGCCGGTGCGGTAACGCATTTCGAGGGGGACCCCCGGTCGAATCGCCGCCCTTCGGAAGCGATCCCCGGGGCGGGCGCGCCATGGCCGGCTGCGGGGGAAGACGGTCAATGATCCCGAACCCCGCCGGGCCGTCCGCATCGTCCACGAACCGGGGAGCACACCAGGAAAGACGGGACAAAAAACGAAGGCGCGGAGGGGGGGTCCGCGCCTTCAGGGGGGAGTAGAGTCGAGGAGGACACCCCGGAGCCGGCCCTCTCCCGGGTGTGCGGTCGGCAGGGGGGGGAGTGCGCCGACGGTTTTTTGGTTGGGGTGCAGAGTCCCGGGGGAGTGGCCCCGATCCGGCCCCGTTCGGCGTCCTCCTCGACTTCCTTGGGCCTTGCAGGATCGCGCCCTCGAGCGGCGAACCTCGCAAACCCGATTTCCTGTCCTGTTGCCTCCTCCCGGGTTGAACATCTGCCCAACCCGGGCCCTGCCGATGCTGATACTACGCCAAGCCTCCCCCGGATGCAACTTTTTCTGTCCTGTCCTCGAAATGCCGGGTTCGCTCGCAACCCTTGGAAACACAACAGGAAAAATGTTTGACCAACGTCCAACAGGCGCTATTTTTTTGGCCTCAGGCTCTCGATTCCACCCCTCTCCAGGAGGTCGACGAGCCACCCGACCGCCCGATCCAGGGCCTGGCCCCGGTGGCTGACCGAGTCCTTCTCCGCGGGAGTCATCTCCGCGAACGTCCGGTTCATCGCCGGGTAGAAGAAGATCGGGTCGTAGCCGAAGCCCCCGCCCCCTTCCGGTTCCAGGGCGATCTTCCCCTCGACGACCCCGTCGAAGGCCGCCAGCACCTCGCCGCGGCGGGCGATCGCGAGCACGCACCGGAACCGGGCGTCCCGCCTCTCCCACGGAACGTCCTCCATCCGGGCGAGGACGAGCCGGATCCGGTCCTCGTCGGTGGCGCCCGGGCCGCCGACCCGGGCGGACCGCACGCCCGGCCAGCCGTCCAGGGCGTCGATCTCGAGGCCCGAGTCATCGGCCAGCACCAGGTGGTCGACGAGCCGCGAGTAGTGGATCGCCTTCTTGCGCGCGTTGGCCTCGAAGGTCGCCCCGTCCTCCACCGGGCTCGGCAGGTTCTCGATCGCCTCCGGTCCCAGGACCCGCCAGGGCGTTCCCGCGAGCCGTGCTGCCAGTTCCCGCACCTTCCCCGGGTTCCGGGTGGCGAGGACCAGGGGCACGCCACCGGTGCGGGGCGCCTCCCGCTCCCGCTCTTCCTCGTCGCGAGCGGCGAGGGAGCCGGGGATGTTCATCGAGCGCGGGCCGCGCCGGGTGACGGGCGGCTTTCCCTTCCCGCCGCCGGGCCGCCCGGCGCCACCCGGGCGACCACCCCGCCGACGATCACCGCCGCCTCCGCCCCGGCGGTCCCGGTCCCGGGGGTTCATCGCGACCCTCCCGCGGCCTCCGGCCGCAGGAGATGCTCGAGGACCTCCCCGAGCACCTGCGCCTGCACCGCGCACAGCCGGTCGAGGGCGCCGTCGGCCAGGTCGAGCATCTCGGTCAGCTTGTCGCGCGAGAACGGATGCTCCTCGGCGGTTCCCTGGATCTCCACGTACCGGCCGCGGCCGGTGCGGACCACGTTCAGGTCGACCTCCGCCGCCGAGTCCTCCTCGTAGTCCAGGTCGACCAGCACCTCGCCGGCGACGATGCCCGCGGAGACCGCGGCCACCTGGTCGGTCAGCGGGTGGCCGGAGAGCTTCCCCGCCCGGCGCAGGTGATCGAAGGCGAGGGCCAGGGCGACGAACCCGCCGGTGATCGCGGCGCAGCGCGTGCCGCCGTCGGCCTGGAGCACGTCGCAGTCGATCCAGATCGTCCTCTCGCCGAAGACCTTCCGGTCGACGATCGCCCGCAGCGAGCGACCGATCAGGCGCTGGATCTCGTACGTCCGCCCCTGGGGACGGCCGCCGACCCGGTCCCGCTGCATCCGGTCGTGGGTCGCCCGCGGGAGCATCCCGTACTCGGCGGTGACCCATCCCTCGCCCTGCCCCTGGAGGAAGCCGGGCAC
Source organism: Acidobacteriota bacterium (assembly GCA_027064265.1). Lineage (GTDB taxonomy): Bacteria > Acidobacteriota > Polarisedimenticolia > J045 > J045 > JAMOQA01. Next base: position 4,077 of record JAMOQA010000509.1, on the reverse strand, counting down.
CCGGTCCTCGATGCTGGCGGTACAGAGCACCTCCGTCGCACCCACGCGGATCAGGCACGAGCCCTCCGCGTGACGGTTCACCCCGGTCTCCAGGACCACCGGCCTCGGTTCCGCCGGACCTCGCCCCTCGGCACGCACGCTCACGGTTCCATCCTCTCCGGGCCCGACGGCCCGCGCGCCGTGCAGTCTACCCCGCGGTCCCCGGGGCGTCCCGGGAAGAAACGCGACCCCTCAGGCCGCCGGCCCGAGGTGCACCGTCTCGAGGACCGGGATCTCCCGCCCGAGGAAGCGGGCAGCCACCTCCCGGAAGCTGCCCCCGGCGTCGGTCACCGAGAAACGCTCTCCGCCGCCGGTCTCCCCGGCGCCGATCCCGAGCCGGGCGGCGGCCCGGGCAACCGCCTCGGCGGAGTCGACCAGGCGTACGCCCTCCCCGAGGACCTCCCGGAGGACCGGCTTCAGCAGCGGGTAATGGGTGCAGCCGAGGACCAGCGTGTCGATCCGGGCCTCGATCATCGGCGCGAGGTAGTGTTCCGCGACCAGCCGCGGGACTTCTCCCCGGGTCCATCCCTCCTCGGCAAGGGGCACGAACAGGGGGCAGGCCACCGAGATCACGCCGACTCCCGGGAGCCGCTCCCGGATCCGGGTGCCGTAGGCGTCCGAGCGGATCGTCGCCGGCGTGCCGATCACGCCGATCGGCCCGCCCCGCGTCGCCGCCACCGCCTCCTCCACGCCTGGCTCGACGACCCCGAGCACCTTGCCCGGGAAGACCTCCTCGAAGACGTCGAGGGCGACCGCCGACGCCGTGTTGCAGGCGACGATCAGCCCCCGGACGCCGTCCCGGGCAAAGAACCGGGCAGCCTCGGCGGCGTAGCGCCGCACCGTCTCGACGGAGCGGATGCCGTAGGGAACCCGGGCGGTGTCGCCCAGGTACGCGAGGCGCACCCCCGGCAGCGCCTCCCGCAACGCCCGGACCACCGTGAGGCCGCCGACCCCCGAATCGAAGACGCCCCAGCTCACGGCGTCCCTCCCGCGGGGAGCGCCGTTCCCGCCACTGCGGCATCGGCCTCGAGGGAACCGTCCGCGCTCCCGTCGGCGCTCCCCTCGTCGCTCGCCAGGGGCCCCTCCCCGGCGACCGGCCACTCGTCCCCGGTCCAGGTGCGGGAGAGGTCGACGTGACCCGCGAGGGTCCGGCGCGTCTCCCCCTCGACGAGGAAGCCGACCCTCCGGACGAGGGGAATCCCCCGGACCAGGGTCCGGGCGAGGCAGGCGAGGAGCGCCGTCTCCTCGTCGGATCCCATCCGCTCCCAGGGACCCTCCGCCCGGAGGTCGACCCAGGCGATCCCCCGCGGGTCCAGGTAAACCTCACGGTACTCGATCCCGGGCGGCGCGGGACGCACGGCATCCACGGCGGCGGGGGGCGGACCCTGGAGGACCAGCCGGACCAGCTCCCGCGCCCGGTCGACGGGCGATGGGAAATCGACGATGCGCCCGGGAACCGGCACGAGTTCCCGCCCGTCCGCCGCGCGCTGGTAGTACGTGACGTCGACCATGGCGAGGGACGGGGCGGAAGGAGGAGGGCTCGCCCCGGGGCGCAGGTGCGCGGGCACGTCCCCGCCCGCGGTGGCCGTCCCGCCCCGGCGGGCCAGGTGGGCGACCAGCAGCAACGCGAAAGCCGCGACCAGCACGCCGGTCGCGAGGCCGAGCACGATCGCCCGTCCCCGGGTCACGGCGCGCCGGCCTCCCCGGCGCCCCCGGCGACCTCTCCCGCCGCCCGGGCCTCGTCCCGGAAGGCGATCACCGCCTCGGCGAGGACCCGGGCGAGCCGCCTGCGATACGCCGCCGTTGCCAGCAGGCGCTCCTCCTGCGGGTTGGTCAGGAAGCCGAGTTCGACCAGCACCGCCGGACAGGTCGCCCCGACCAGCACCCGGAAGGGGGCCTGCTTGACTCCCCGGTCGTCCAGGCCCAGCTCGGCGTCGAGCCGGTCCTGGATCGTCTCCGCCAGGCGGGCGCTCTCCTCGAGGTACTCCACCTGGGCCAGGTCCCAGAGGATCAGGCCCACGTCCTGGCGGCCGCCGGCGCCGGTGAGCACGCCCCCGGCGTCGTTCTCGAGGGCGGCGGTCGCCCGGGCGGCGTCGTCGGTCGCCTCCCGGGCGAGGATGTAGGTCTCCGCCCCGTGGGCCGAGCGGGCCGGCGACGCATTGGCGTGGATCGAGACGAAGAGGTCGGCGTGGAGCCGGTTGGCGAGGGCGGCCCGGTCGTCCAGGGAGACGTTCTCGTCCCCGTCCCGGGTCAGCTCCACCTCGAACCCGGCCGCGCGCAGGAGGGCCGCCGTCCGCCGCGCCACGTCGAGGACCAGGTCCTTCTCCACGACGCCCGTCGGCCCGACCGCTCCCTCCTCCTCTCCCCCGTGCCCCGGGTCGAGGACGACGAGCCAGTTCCGGGAGGGATCGCGGGCTTCCCCCGCCGGCTCCCGGCCGGAGAGGTGCAGCTCCGCCCACCCGGCGGTCTCGTCCCGGTCCAGGGTGATCGACTGGAGCCCGGGGCCCGGCCGGACGACCAGCTCGAGCCCCCCGGCCCGGGAGCGCAGGTCCATCGCCTCGAGGAGGTGCCCGCCGATCTCCCGGTGGCTCCAGGGCAGGGTTCCCGGGTCGATGCCGGCCACCTGGAGCCAGGCGCTCCCGTCGGTGCCCCGCCGGAGGAGGATCGAGCGGGCCGGTGGAGGGAACTCGACCCGGACGTCGAGCCTGCCGGGGCCGCGCCCCAGCAGGAGCACCCGGACTCCGGGTTCCCCTTCCACTGCCACCGCACCTCCTTCGGTCACCCGGGCCGCCGGCTCGAGGGCGCGCACCAGGCGCTCGAGCCCGGAAACGGGCACGAGGAGGTCTTCCCCCTCTCGCAGGGCGTCCCCGCCCAGGGAGACGATCTGGCGCCCCACCCAGGCCATCCCCGGGAGGGAGGCGGGGAACCGGACCGTGGTGCCGCCCCCGGTCTCGATGCGCCAGTCGCCCCTCGGATCGTGGCGGGCCTCCCTGCCGAGGGCGAGAGCGAGGGCCCGCAGCGACACGTAACGCCGCCCGTTCCGCTCGAGGGCCGGGAGGAGCACCGGGCCGGACGGCCCCTCGAGGCGAACCAGCCGGTCGCCGGGGGCGGCCGGGGCCGCGGCGACCGCGAGGGACAGGGAAAGGCCGAGGACGGCGAGGACCACGACGAATGCGCCCGGACGGATCATGGCGAGGATTCTATGCCGGATCCCGGCCGGGGGCGCGCGGCGGGCGCCGCGCCCCTCCGGGCGCCTCCGCATTGACACCCCGGGAGACTCCTCCTACACTTCGCTCGACACCCCCGGCGACGGGGGTTTCTTCGGTTCCGGGCGACCCCATCGTCCAGCCAGGTCAGGACACCAGCCTTTCAAGCTGGGAACACGGGTTCAAATCCCGTTGGGGTCGCCAACTTCTCTTCTCGCGCGCTCCGGGAGGCATCCCGTGGCCCCTTCCCCGCCCGTCCTCGTCGTTCGCCACTCCCGCACCGAGGAAGCCGGGACGCTTCTTCCCCATCTCACCGCGCGGGGGATCGCCGTGCGGCACGTCCGCATCGACGAGGGGGACGAGCTGCCCGAACGCCCCGACGGGCTCTCCGGCCTGGTCCTGATGGGCGGGACGATGAGCGTCAACGACCCGCTCCCCTGGATCGAGCGGGAGTGCGCGCTGGTCCGCCGGGCGATCGATGCCGGTCTTCCCGTGCTCGGCGTGTGCCTCGGCGGACAGATCATCGCGAAGGCCCTGGGCGCCCGGGTCCGCCGGAACCCGGTCCCGGAGATCGGCTGGTACCCGGTGCGGCGGGTGCCGGCGCCGGGGGGCGACCCGTGGTTCGCGCCCGGCCTCGCCGAGTTCGAGGTCCTCCACTGGCACGGCGAGACGTTCGACCTGCCGCCCGGCGCGGAACGGGTCCTCGAGAGCGACCTCTGCGCGAACCAAGGGTTCGTCCTCGGGGACCGCGTCCTCGGCCTCCAGTGCCACGTGGAGATGACCGCCGAGATGGTGCGCACCTGGGTCGACGTGCACCGGGAGACCCTCGAGC
>JAMOQA010000508.1 GCA_027064265.1 Acidobacteriota bacterium | reverse complement strand
CCCTCCCGGCTCGTCCACCCAGGTGAACCCCGGACCCACGGGCCTCTCCTCTCTCGCCCCGTCCCCCCGGAGCCGATCTGCCCGGATTATGCACGAACCGTTCGGCCCGCCCCGCGCATCCCGGCGCCGGCCGGGCGGTCCGGCACGCGGCGACGGCGTTTCCCCCGGGGATTCGTGCATAATCCGGGCTGAACCCGCCGCGCGATGCCGGCGGCAGGGAGGACCCAGATGACCCAGCGGCACCGACGGGGACCGGTCAAGGCGTACCGCAACATGGAGTTCCTGTCCAGCGACCGGGCCCGCACGCTTCGCATCCTCGCGGAGTACCTGGAGCCGGAGGCCCGCTTCGAGCGGTACGACGTGGAGGACACGATCGTCTTCTTCGGCTCCGCCCGGGCACGCCGGGAGGAGGAAGGGGAAGGCCGGGCCCACCTCGCCGAGTACTACGATGCCGCCGAGGAACTCGCGTACCGGATGACCACCTGGTCCAAGTCGCTGAACAACCACCGGCACCGGTTCATCGTCTGCTCGGGCGGCGGGCCCGGCATCATGGAGGCGGCCAACCGGGGCGCGTCCCGGGCGAAGGGCCTCTCCGTCGGGCTCGGCATCTCCCTCCCGATGGAACAGGGGATCAACCCCTGGGTCTCCCACGAGCTGGCCTTCGAGTTCCACTACTTCTTCATGCGGAAGTTCTGGTTCGTCTACCTGTCGAAGGCGCTGGTCGTCTTCCCGGGCGGCTTCGGCACGATGGACGAGCTGTTCGAGGTGCTCACCCTGGTCCAGACCGGGAAGGCGAGCAGCCCCCGGCCGATCGTCCTCTTCGGCAAGGAGTTCTGGAAGGAGGTCGTCGACTGGGAGGCGCTGGTGCGCTGGGGGGTGATCTCCCGGGAGGACCTGGACCTGTTCCGCGTGGTCGACACGGTGGACGAGGCGTTCGAGTTCCTGGTCGGCGAGCTGACCCGCATCCACGGGCTCTGACCGCGGCGGCCGCGGGGCGGGCGCCGCACGTCCCGTCCCCGGGGGGGTTGCCCCCCGGCCGGTTCCGGGGGAGAATCCCGGCCCGTCGCCCGGGGCCGGGGTCCACGGGAGGGTCCGCCCGCGGGCAAGGAGAGGGGTCATGAAGCGTCTCGTCCCGTTCGCGCTGGCACTGGTCCTGCTCTTTGGTCTCTCGGCCACCTCGCCCGCCCTCGCCCAGGAACGCACCGTGGAGCTGGCGGTCGGCGGGCAGTATCCCCTGATGAGCCGCCTGATCGAGGCGGACCAGGACCTGGGCTGGCACGTGCGCCTCGGCCTCCGGATGAAGCCCCGGATGTGGCTGAACTTCTCGTGGGAGACCCTGTCGACCACGGACGACCTCGGCCTGCACGGGGACGTCGACTTCGACTTCTACGGCATCGGGACGACCTTCGTGCTCAGCGGCGAGGAGGGGTTCCGCCTCCTCGCCCTGCTGAACGCCGGCGCCGGCGACATCACCTTCGACAATCCCCGCGCGTCCGACTATTCGAAGCCCTCGGACAGCCGGATCGACTTCTGGTACGAGGCGGGCTTCGGCGCCCTCTTCGACAGGAACGAGAAGTTCGTCTTCCGGTTCGCGGTCACCTACCGGCGGATCAGCCCCAAGCACCCGAACCTGGTGATGGACGGGTCGCGGGGGATGATCGTCCCGAGCTTCGACATCGCCTACCGGTTCTGACGCCCGGTTCCCTCGGCCTCCTCGATCGCGGCGGCGAGCGCCTCCGCCAGCAGGTCGAGGTCCGTCTCCCGGTGCGCGAGGGAGAGGAACCCGACCTCCAGCGCCGACGGAGCGAGCATCACCCCGCGGAGGAGGAGCGCCCGAAAGATCCCGGCGTAGCGGGCGGACACCTCGCCGGGGATCTCCTCGGCACGGCGGGGCGGGCGCTCCCCACCCCCGAGGTCGAACCAGAAGAGCGAGCCTGCCCGCACCAGCCGGATGCCCGGCCGCGCCGCCCCGAGAACCGGCGCGAGCCGTTCCTCGAGGGCCCCGCCCAGGGCCTCGAGGCGGGACCAGCCGTCCTCCTCCTCGAGGATCCGCAGCGTTGCGAGCCCGGCCGCCATCGCCACCGGGTTCCCCGAGAGGGTCCCCGCCTGGTAGACCGGCCCTTCCGGCGCCAGGTGCCGCATCACGTCGCGCCGCCCCCCGAAGGCACCCACCGGCATCCCGCCCCCGATCACCTTCCCGAACGTCGCCAGGTCGGGGACGATGCCGAGGCGCTCCGCCGCCCCGCCCGGGCCGAGACGGAACCCGGTGATCACCTCGTCGAAGACCAGCAGGGCCCCGCGACGCGAGGTCTCCTCCCGGAGCGCCGCCAGGAACTCCCGGCGCTGCGGGAGGAGTCCGTGGTTCGCCGGCAGCGGCTCGACGATCACCGCCGCGATCTCGTGCCCCCTGGCGGCGAACAGGTCCCGCACCGCCCCCTCGTCGTCCAGGGGCAGGACCAGGGTCCGCGAGGCGAACGCCTCCGGGACCCCCGCGCTCGACGGGTGCCCGAAGGTCGCGAGGCCCGAGCCGGCGGCGACGAGCAGGTGGTCGGCGTGGCCGTGGTAGCAGCCGGAGAACTTGACCACCAGGTCCCGCCCGGTGGCGCCCCGCGCGAGGCGGATCGCGCTCATCGTCGCCTCGGTCCCGGAGGAGACGAACCGGACCTGCTCGAGCCCGGGGTACGCGGCGACGACCCGTTCGGCCAGCTCCGCCTCCGCCGGGCACGGCGCACCGAACGTCAGTCCCCGGCCCGCCGCCTCGCGGACCGCCGCGACCACCTTCGGGTGGGCGTGCCCGAGGACGAGGGGCCCCCAGCTCATCACGAAGTCCAGGTACTCGTTCCCGTCCACGTCGACGACCCGGGCGCCGGCGCCCCGGGCGATCACCACCGGCTCGCCCCCGACCGCCCGGTACGCCCGGACGGGGGAGTCGACCCCACCGGGGATCACCCGGCGGGCCCGCTCGTTCCAGGCCCGGGAGACCGGTCCCGGGACCGCGCGCTCAGATCCAGCCATGGGCCAGCGCCTCCCGGGCGTGGTAGGTGATCAGGACGTCCGCCCCGGCCCGCGCCATCGCGAGGAGGTTCTCCCGGACGACGGCCCCTTCCTCGATCCAGCCCCGGGCCGCGGCCGCCTTCACCTGGGAGTACTCCCCGGACACGTTGTACGCGGCGAGGGGCAGGCTCGTCGCCTCCCGCACCGCCCGGATCACGTCCAGGTAGGCGAGGGCCGGCTTGACCATCAGCATGTCGGCCCCCTCCGCCTCGTCGAGCAAGGCCTCCCTGAGCGCCTCCCGGACGTTCCGCACGTCCATCTGGTAGCCCTTCCGGTCCCCCTTCCCCGGCGCCGAGCCGGCCGCCTCCCGGAACGGGCCGTAGTAGGCCGAGGCGTACTTGACGGCGTACGACAGGATTCCCGTCGTCTCGTACCCGGCGTCGTCCAGGGCGTCGCGGATCGCCCCGACCCGGCCGTCCATCATGTCGGACGGCGCGACCAGGTCCGCGCCCGCCTCGGCGTGGCAGAGGGCCATGTCGACCAGGTGCGGCAGGGTCGCGTCGTTGTCCACCCCGTCCTCGCCGACGAGCCCGCAGTGGCCGTGGTCGGTGTACGCGCACAGGCAGACGTCGGTGATCACCAGGAGGTCGTCACCGAACCGGTCCTTGAGCAGCCGTACCGCCCGGGGGACGGCCCCCTCCGGGTCGGCCGCCGAATGGCCCTCCGGGTCCTTGTCCCCCTCCGGCGGGACGCCGAACAGCAGCACCGACCGGATCCCGAGGGCGAGGTCCTCCTCGACCCGCCGCAGCAGGTCCTCGAGACCCATGCGGGAGATCCCGGGCATCGCTTCCACCGGCTCCTCCCCCCGTTCCACCGGCAGGACGAAGTGGGGCTGGACCAGCCGGTCCGCGGCGAGGCGCGTCTCGGCGACCAGGTCGCGGAGCACGGGGGTTCGGCGCAGGCGCCGGGGACGAACCCGGCCGGGGAGGGAGAGGATCCTGTCCTCGTCACGCATCGTCCGGTCCTCCATCGAGCGGGGGAATGGCGGCGATCAGCCCCTCGACGTCCCGGGTCCGGGCGACCCCCGCGGGTTCGAGCCCCGCGTCCCGGATCGCCCGGGCGGTCACCGGGCCGATCGCCACCAGGCGGACCTCCCGGGAGACGTCCGCCTGGGCGAGGAGCCCCTCCATCGCCGAGGGGCTGGCGAGCAGCACGGTGTCGACCCCGAGGGCGCCCAGGTCCAGCCGGGGCCGCCGCGGGGGAGCGGGCACCGTGCGGTAGACCGCGAAACGAACCACGCGGACGCCCCGGGGCTCGAGGACCTCCTCGAGATCCCGGGAGCCCCGGTCCGAGGCGGCGACCACGATCGAGACCGGTTCCCCCGCCGCGATCCGCCCCGCGAGGGCGGCGGCGAGGGACGCCCCGGTGCCGTCCGGCGCCACGAGGGCGGGCTTCCGGCCGAGCAGACGGGCCGCCGCGGCGGCCGTCGCCTCGCCGATCGCCGCGATGGCGAGGCCGGCGGGAAGGCCCCTCCCCGCTCGCGCGAGCAGGCCGGCCACGGCCTCCGCTCCCCGGGGCGATGTCAGCGCCAGCCAGCGGGTGGCCCGGACGGCGAGGGCGGCGGCGAGGGCCCCGGGCAGGGATGGATCGTCCACGGGAGCGATCTCGAGGCACGGCAGGACGAGAACCCGGGCACCCTCCTGCTCGAGGCGCCGCACCCACGAACCGGAGTCCTCCCGCCGACGGGTGACCAGCACGGTGCGGCCCGCGAGGCGTCCCCGGGTCATCGACCACCTCCTCCCGAGAGCCCGGCGAAGGCCGCCGCGGCCACCTCCCCGGGGTGCGCCCCGGAGGCCACCGCCCGGGCGACGGAGCCGTCCTCCCGGCCGAGGGCCGCCACGAGGACCAGGACGCCGTCCTCCGTGCGCGCCCACGCCCCCAGCGGAACCTGGCAGCCCCCCTCGACCCGGGCGAGGAGCAGCCGCTCCGCCAGGACCTCCCGGTGCAGGTCCGGGTCGTCCAGCGCCTTCGCGAGGGCGGCGATCGCCGGGTCGTCCGCCCGCCCCTCGACGCCGATCGCTCCCTGCCCGGGAGCGGGGACGAACCGGGCGGGATCGAGACGGTGGAGGACCAGTTCCTCCAGGGGGAGGTCCTCGCCCGCCTCCCGCAGGCGCTCGATGCCGGCCGCGGCCAGCACGGTGGCGTCGAAGTCGCCGGCGGCGACCCGGGCCAGACGGGTGGGGAGGTTGCCCCGCAGCAGGTCGAACGAGAGGTCGGGGCGCTCCACCCCGAGGAAGGCCCGGCGTCGCGCGGAGGCGGTGCCTATCCGGGCTCCCTCCCGGAGCGGGACTCCCGGGGCTGCCGTGTCCCGGGCGGACGTTCGCATCACCAGCACGTCCGCCGGGTCCCGGCGCTCGGGGACGGCGAGCAGGGCGAGCCCTTCCGGCAGGCGGGTCGGCAGGTCCTTGAGGGAATGGACGGCCAGGTCGCAGCGACCGTCGAGGAGCGCCCGCTCGATCTCCCGGACGAACAGGCCGAACGCACCGAGCTCGACGAAGGGCCGGCCGCGATCCCGGTCCCCCTCGGTCCGCACGATCACCAGCTCGGCCCGGTGGCCGAGGGCCTCGAGGCGGCGAGCCACCGAGCGGGCCTGGACCAGGGCCAGCCGGGAGCCTCGCGTCCCGATCCGGATCGTCACGGCGAACGGCACCTCCCGGGGGGGAACCCTGTCCCGAGGGTAGCACCGAACCCGCGGAGCGGGGCAGAATCTCGGCGATGACGACGGACCGGCGCGAGACGCTCCGCGAACGGCTCGACGCCCGCGCGGTGCCGCGGGACGAGCTGGCCCGTCCCGGGGAACGGGAGGGGGAGGTCCGGTGCGTCGCCTGCGCCCGCCGGTGCCGGATCCCGGAGGGACGCCGGGGCGGCTGCCTCGTGCGCTTCAACCGGGGCGGGCGGCTGATGGTGCCCTGGGGGTGGGTCGCCGGGGGGCTCGCCCTCGACCCGATCGAGAAGAAGCCCTTCTACCACGTCCTCCCGGGCAGCGGCGCCCTCTCCTTCGGCATGCTCGGCTGCGACATGCATTGCCCGTACTGCCAGAACTGGCTGACGAGCCAGGCGCTCCGCGACCCGGAAGCGGGAGCGAGGATCGTCGACACGACGCCGGAGACGATCCGCGAGCTGGCGGTGCGGCACGGCGCCCGCTCGGTGATCAGCACGTACAACGAGCCGCTGATCTCCGCCGAGTGGGCGGTGGACGTCTTCCGCGAGGCGGGTACGGCCGGCCTCCTCACCGGGTTCGTCAGCAACGGGAACGCGACGCCGGAAGTGCTCGACTTCCTCCGCCCCCACATGGACCTCTTCAAGGTCGACCTGAAGACGTTCCGCGAGGAGGGCTACCGGAAGCTCGGCGCCCGTCTCGCCGACGTGCTCGCCGGCATCGAGGGGATCTTCGCGCGGGGGTTCTGGCTCGAGGTGGTCACCCTGGTGGTCCCCGGCTTCAACGACGACCCCGCCGAGCTCGCCGACATCGCCTCCTTCCTGGCCGGGCTCTCCCCGGACATCCCCTGGCACGTGACCGCCTTCCACCCGGACTACCGGATGGACGACCGGGGCCCGACACCGGTCTCGACCCTGCTCCGGGCGGTGGAGATCGGCCGCGAGGCGGGGCTGCGGTACGTCTACCCGGGGAACGTCGCCGGTCTCCCGGAGCTCGAGGCGACCCGCTGTCCCTCGTGCGGAGAGGTCGTCGTCGAGCGCCACGGCTGGTCGATCGGCGCCGTCCGCCTGCGGGAGGGAGCCTGCCCGGCCTGTGGCACGCCGATCGCCGGCGTCTGGGAAGACGGCCGGGTCCCGGCGAGCCGTGCCGGCAAACCCTGACCGCGGGTCATTTTTTCGTGGCGGAAGCACCCCTTCCACCGTATGGATTCCCGGATGGGAGGGGTCGGGATGGGCAGCGAGCTCGCGACCTTCGTCGTCCGCGGGGCCGGCAAGGCCCTGCCGGAAGGGCGTCTGCCCAACGAGGAACTTGCCGCGGCCCTCGGCACCACCGCCGAGTCGATCGAGGCTCGCACCGGTATCGTCGAGCGGCGCGTCGCCCGCGACGGGGAGAGCGCCTCGGGACTCGGGGCGATCGCCGGGCGCCAGGCCCTCGACCGGGCCGGTCTCGAACCCGGCCGCCTCG
>JAMOQA010000507.1 GCA_027064265.1 Acidobacteriota bacterium | reverse complement strand
CCCGGGAACATGTCCGGGAAGATCGTGACGACCACGAACTCCCGGAGAGGAGCCCCCTCGCTCATCGCCCGGATCCCTTCCGCGGCGACCGGCGGCCCGGCCGGCCCGCCGGGACCGCCCGGTCCGGGTCGAGCAGCCCCTCGGGCGGGTCGATCACGACCCGGCCCGCGGCCGGGTCGATCTCCCGGGTGATCGCCGGGGCCAGGGGAACCAGCGCCTCCCCGCCCCCGTCGAGCCGGACGACCACCAGGTCGCCCCCGGGAGCCTCCTCGATCCCTTCCACCACCCCGACCCGGCGCCCGTCCGGCAGTTCCACCGCGAGCCCCGGCAGGTCGGCCTGGCACGGCTCGCCCTCCGCCAGGTCCGGCAGGCTCTCCGCCGACGCCAGGACGAGGCCCCCGGCCAGGTCCTCGGCGTCCCCGATCCCGTCCACCCCCTCGAGGGCGAGCAGGTCGCGGTCCCCGAGCCGCCGCCACCCCCGGATCGTCACCTCCCGGCGGGTCCCGTCCGGGAGCTCCACGGCGTAGCGGGCCCCCGGGACGAAGCGTTCCCCCGGCCAGTCGGTGTGAATCTCCGCGAGCAGCTCCCCGTGCCGCCCCCACGGACGGCGGAGACGGGCGAGGACCACCTCCCGGCCGGGCACGGCTCCTACCCCGGGACCTCGACCTCGAAACGCCGGTGGTGCCGGTGGGCGGAGATCGCGGAGAGGATCCGCAGGGAGCGGATCGTCATCCCCTCCTTGCCGATCACCTGCCCCCGGTCCTCCGGGGCACAGCGGATCTCGAAGCGGGTCGCCCGGCGCCCGTCGACCACCCTGACCTCCACCTGGTCCGGGTGGGCGACGAGGGCCCGGGCGATCTGCCCGAGGGCCGCCTGCATCCGCGCGTCGTCCCGGTTCACTCGGCGGCCTCCGCGGAGGCTTCCCCGTTCGCCTTCACCTTCTTCACCAGGCTGCGGACCGTGTCGGAAGCGTGGGCGCCCTTCGCGATCCAGGCCTCGTACTTCTCGACGTCGATCCACAGCGAGGGCTTCTTCCGCTCGGACGGGTCGTAGTACCCGAGGATCTCGACGTTCGGACCCGTCGGGGTGTTCCGGGAGTCGGAGACCACCACCCGGAAGAACGGGTGGTTGCGGGACCCTTCCCGCCGGAGCCTGATCTTGAGCACGGTAGCTTCTCCTTCTTCTCAGCGGCCGAGCAGGCGGCGCAGCCGGTTCTTGCCCGGCGCCCCGCCGAGCTTCTTCATCATCTTCTGCATGTCCAGGAACTGCTTCAGCAGCCGGTTGACCTCCTGGACGGAGGTTCCCGAGCCGCGGGCGATTCGCTTCCGCCGGGACCCGTTGAGGATCCGGTGGTTCCGCCGTTCCTCGGCGGTCATCGAGTTGATGATCGCCTCCATCCGGGCGATCTGGCGGGTATCGACCTCGGCGTCCTCCGGGAGCTTCACGCCGGGGATCATGCCGAGCACCTGCTCGAGGGGGCCCATCTTCCGCAGCTGCCGCAGCGTCGTGCGGAAGTCCTCGAGGGTGAACTGACGCCGCCGGACCGCCTTCTCGAGGCGTTCCGCCTCCTCCCGGTCGAACGCCTCCTCGGCCTTCTCGATCAGCCCGAGGACGTCGCCCATCCCGAGGATCCGGCCCGCCATCCGGGACGGATCGAACGGCTCGATCGCGTCAACCTTCTCGCCGACGCCGGCGAAGCGGACCGGCACGCCGGTGACCGCCGCGACCGAGAGCGCCGCACCGCCGCGGGCGTCGCCGTCCAGCTTGGTCAGGATCACGCCGGTGAGCGGCACCCGCTCCCGGAACGCGCCCGCCGAGGTGACCGCGTCCTGCCCGGTCATCGCGTCGGCGACGTAGAGCACCTCCACCGGCTCGACGGCAGCGACGAGCTGCTCCAGTTCGTCCATCAGCGCGTCGTCCACGTGGAGCCGGCCCGCGGTGTCGAGCAGGACGACGTCGAACCCCCTCTCCCGGGCGTGGCGAACCGCCTCCCGGGCCCGCTCGACCGGGGTCCCGGTGCCGTCGTGCTCGTAGGCGGCGACCCCGGCGGTCTTCGCCACCTGGATCGCCTGGAGCACCGCGGCGGGCCGCGCCAGGTCGACCGGGGCGATCAGCGGATGCCTGCCCCGGGCCTTGAGCCACCGACCGAGCTTCCCGGCCGTGGTCGTCTTCCCGGAACCCTGGAGGCCGACCAGCATGTAGACCGAGGGAGGCCGGGAAGCGACCGCCAGCGGCCGGGTCGCCCCGTCTCCCCCCAGCAGCTGGACCAGCTCGTCCCGGACGATCCGGACGACCGCCTGGCCGGGGGTGAGGCTCTTCAGGACCTCCTCGCCGAGCGCCTTCTCGCGAACGGTGGCGAGGAACTGGCGGACGACCTTGAACGACACGTCCGCCTCGAGCAGGGCCAGACGGATCTCCCGAAGGGCCCGGTCCAGGTCCTTCTCGGTGATCCGTCCCCCCGACCGGAGGCGGTCGAGGACGCCGGACAGGCGCTCGGTGAGCGAGTCGAACAAGAGTCCACCCTCCGCGCCCCCGGGGGGGCGCGCGAAACCCCCGGCACGATAGCACGATCCGCCGTCCCGTCAAGAAGATGCGGGCCGGGGCGGCGCGGTCTCAGACGTCGCCGAGCAGGTGGCCCAGCTTGAGCTTCTTCGTCCTCAGGTAGGCGACGTTCTCCTCGTTCGGGGGAATCTCCAGGGGGACCCGCTCGACGATCTCGAGCCCGTACCCCTTGAGGGCGACGAACTTCCGCGGGTTGTTGGTCAGGAGGCGCATCTTCCGCACCCCGAGTTCGTGGAGGATCTGGGCGCCGATCCCGTAGTCCCGCTGGTCCGCCCGAAAGCCGAGGGCCAGGTTCGCCTCCACGGTGTCCTTTCCCTCGTCCTGGATCTCGTAGGCCCGCAGCTTGTTCGAAAGCCCGATGCCCCGCCCTTCCTGGCGGAGGTACAGGATCACCCCCCGACCCTCCTCCTGCACGAGGCGCATCGCCCGGTGCAGCTGGCTGCCGCAGTCGCACCGCCGGGAGGCGAAGACGTCCCCGGTCAGGCACTCCGAGTGGACGCGCACGAGGACCGGCTCGTCGGGATCGATCTCGCCGACGACGAGCGCCAGGTGGGTGTGGCCGTCGACGTCGTTCTCGAACGCGTGGAGGGTGAACTCCCCGTAGTCGGTGGGGAGCCGCGGGCTCGCGACCCGGCGGACCAGTCGCTCGTGGGCCATCCGGTACCGGATCAGGTCCGCGATGGTGATCATCTTGAGGCCGTGCTCGGCGCAGAACGCCTCGAGGTCCGGCACCCGGGCCATCGTGCCGTCCTCCTTCATCACCTCGCAGATCACGCCGGCGGGGTAGAGCCCCGCGAGGCGCGCGAGGTCGACGGCGGCCTCGGTCTGGCCGGCCCGCTGGAGCACGCCGCCGGGGGCCGCCCGCAGGGGGAACATGTGCCCGGGCCGCAGCAGGTCCTCCGGCCGGGTGGCCGGGTCGATCGCCGCCCTGACCGTCGCCGCCCGGTCCGCCGCGGAGATGCCCGTCGTCGTCCCGACCCGCGCCTCGATGGAGACGCAGAAGGCGGTCTGGAAGCGGGTCGTGTTCTCCGGGACCATCAGCGGGATCTTCAGCTCGTCGAGCCGCTCCCCGGTCATCGGCAGGCAGATCAGTCCCCGTCCGTACTTCGCCATGAAGTTGATCGCCTCGGGGGTCACCTTCTCGGCGGCAATCGTCAGGTCCCCCTCGTTCTCCCGGTCCTCGTCGTCGACGACGACGATCATCCGACCGGCGCGGATCTCCTCGAGGGCCTCCTCGATGGTGGCGAACGGCATGTCCCGCTCCTTCAGCGCCCCCGCTCGGCGGCGGCCTTGAGCATCACGTCCCACTCCACGGCGAGCCGCTCGCCCGGGCGGCGGCGTCCCAGGGTCGTCCGGGCCAGGGTCTCCGGGACCAGGGCGACCTCGAACCAGCCCCCCCCGAGGCGGGCGACGGTCAGGCTCACCCCGTCGAGGGCCACGGATCCCTTCTCCACGACGACGGCCCGGCCGGCGCGCGGCAGCTCCACCCGGAGCACCGCCCCGCCCCCCGGCACCCGCCGGTGGGCGAGGACCCGGACCTCGCCGTCGACGTGGCCCTGGACCAGGTGTCCTCCCATCCGGTCGCCGGCCCGGAGTGCCCGCTCCAGGTGAACCTCCCGCCCCGGCCGCCACCTGCGGGTGCCCCCGGTCCGGGCGAGGGTTTCCGGGGAAAGATCCGCCCGGAAGGTCCCGGGCCCGGTGGCGGTCACCGTGAGGCAGCACCCGTCGACCGCGATGCTCTCCCCGCGCGCGAGCGGTTCCCCCGGCAGGGCGTGGCGGACCTCGAGGTCGAGACCGGCCCCGACCCGGCGGGCGGCCACGATCCGGCCGACGTCCTGGACGAGCCCGGTGAACAAGGTGCCCCTCCTCGCGAAGGGCCCGGGCCGGCGGCATCCTCAGGGCCGGGCCGGGCGGGCGACGACGTGGATATCGTCCCCCACCCGCTCGACCTCCGCAATGCGGAACGCCAGCCGCTCCGGAAGGAACCGGCGACCGCCAACCAGCGCTCCGCGGGCCTCCGGGTCTCCCAGGAGCGACGGGGAGACGAACCAGTCGAGCCGATCGACGAGGCCGGCGGCGTGGAAGCGGGCGGCGGTCCGACCACCTCCCTCCAGGAGCGCGGCGAGGACGCCCCGGCCGCCCAGCTCCCGGAGCAGACCGGCCGGGTCGACGGCGAGGGGATCGTCGGCCGCCGCGGGCAGCACGACGATCTCGGCACCCGCCGCGGCGAGGGGCCCGGGATCCGCCGCGGCGAGGCCCTCCCGGGTGGTGCAGACGAGGACCGGGGACTCGGCCCCCTCGCGGAACAGGCGGGCGGTCGGCGGAACCTTCAGTCGCCCATCGAGGACGACCCGGAAGAACGGGGGCCGCTCTTCCCGGGTCGGAGGCAGGAGCACCGGGTCGTCCGCGAGCACGGTCCCGGCCCCGACGACGATCGCCCCGCAGCGGTCCCTGAGTTCCCGTCCCCGGGTGCGGGCCGCCTCGCCGGTGATCCAGCGGGAGCGGCCTTCCCGGTCGGCGATCTTCCCGTCCAGGGTGGCCGCGACCTTGTGCAGGAGGAAGGCGCGTCCCTCGCGCCGGTGGACCAGGTAGTCCTCGAGCAGCTCCTCCGCGGCCCGGGCCAGCTCGCCCTCGGCCAGCTCGACCTCCACGCCGGCTTCCTCGAGGATCCGGATCCCGGAACCCCGGACCCGCGGGTCCGGGTCGACCATGCCCACGACGACCCGGGCCACTCCCGCCGCCACGATCCGCCGGGCGCAGGCCGGTGTTCTTCCCTCGTGGCTGCAGGGCTCCAGGGTGACGAGGAGGGTGGCTCCCCGGGCCAGTTCCCCCGCCGCGTCGAGGGCGATCGCCTCGGCGTGGGGTTCCCCCGCCCGCCGGTGCCACCCCTCGGCGACGATCTTCCCGTCCCGCACCAGGACCGCGCCGACCCGTGGATTCGGGGCGGTGAATCGCCCGCCCCGGGCGGCCAGCTCGAGGGCGCGCCGGAACGCCCGGGCGTCGACCTCGCCGGTCACGCCGCCCCGCCGGCGGGCTCGAGCAGCCCGCGCACGTACTCCCGGGCGTCGAAGTCGAGGAGGTCGCCCTCCCCCTCTCCCATGCCGACGTAGCGAACCGGGAGGCCGAGTTCCCGGCCGATCGCGATGGCGACACCCCCCCTGGCCGTTCCGTCCAGCTTGGTCAGGACGAGGCCGGTCACCGGGGTCACCCGGGCGAACTCCCGGGCCTGGAGGATCGCGTTCCGCCCGGTGGTCCCGTCGAGGACGAGCAGCGTGTCGTGGGGCGCCCCCGGGATCGTCTTGCTGACGGACCGGGAGATCTTCGCCAGCTCGTCCATCAGCGGCTTCTTGTTGTGGAGGCGGCCGGCGGTGTCGACCAGCAGCTCGTCGGCGCCGGAGGCCGCCGCCGCCTTCGCCGCGTCGAAGGCGACCGCGGCCGGGTCGGCCCCGTGCCGGGCCCGGATCACCCGGGCGCCGGCCCGCTCTCCCCAGACGACGAGCTGTTCGACCGCCGCCGCGCGGAACGTGTCGGCCGCCGCCACGACGACCTTCTTCCCCTCCCGGGCCCAGCGCGCGGCGAGCTTGCCCGTGGTCGTCGTCTTCCCCGACCCGTTGACCCCGACCAGCAGGGTCACCCGGGGACCTGACTCGGGACGGACCTCGGGAAACGGGGGCGGCAGGAGCGCGAGCAGCTCCTCCTCGAGCATGCGGGCCAGTTCGTCGGGACCGGAGACCTTCTTCCCCAGGACCTTCTCCTCGAGCCCGTCCCGCAGCTCCATCGCGAGCTCCGCGCCCAGGTCGGCGAGGACGAGGGCTTCCTCGAGCTCGTCGAGCATGGCGGCGTCCACTTCGCGGCCGCCGCTCCCCGCCGGGAGGATCGTCCCGATCCGCTCCCGGAGGCTCTCCCGGGTCTTCCTGAGACCGTTCCGGATCGTGTCGCGCAGGCGCCCGAGCATCAGTCGATCACCTCCAGGAGCTCCTTCGCCTTCTCCGCCCATGAAGAGCCGGGCGCGAGCTCGATGACGCGGCGCAGGTGCCCGGCCGCCTCGCGGGTCTTCCCGGCGCGGAACAGGGCCGAGCCCCACTCGTAGAGGAACACCGGGTCGTCGGGGAAACCGGGGGCGGCAACACCGTACTCCGCGAGGGCCTCGTCCCGGTGCCCCAGCTCGTCGAGCAGGCGCGCGAGTTCCCGGTGTCCCCGGTAGTACTGTGGTCGCACCTCGACCGCCCGCCGGAGGTCGGCAAGGGCCAGGTCGGTGCGGCCCATCCGCTTCTCGATCAGCGCCCGGTTCAACCAGATCTTCTCCGGGAAGGCGTACGCCCGGTTGGCGAGGGCATGCGTCAGGACGTCGATCGCCTCGTCCGGCCGGCCGAGCTTCTCGAGGCAGGTGGCGAGGAGCATGCTGGCGTCGGTGTAACCGGGGTTCGCCTCGAGGGCGCGACGGAACGCCCGGGCCGCGTCCTCCCACGCCTCCCGGCTCCAGTAGATGTACCCCTCGTAGTAGTAGAGGACCGACAGGATCTTGGCTTCCCGTCCCGCCATCCGGATCGCCTTCCGGATCTCGTCGAGCGCGAGGGGGGCGTTCCCCTGCTCGAAGTACGCCTGGGCCAGCTTGTAGTGCCGGAGCGGCCC
>JAMOQA010000506.1 GCA_027064265.1 Acidobacteriota bacterium | reverse complement strand
CACCGTGAAGAGGAACCCGGGCCGCCCCTTCTTCATCGCGAGGGGCGTGACCATCGCGTCGAGGGCGCCCGCCTCGAGCAGGCGCTCGACGACGATCGGGATGTCCTGGGGCAGCATGTCGTCCACCGCCGTCTCGAGGACGGCGACCTCCCGTTCCGCCGGACCGGCCTCGGTCTCGCCGAGCAGCCCGCGCAGCACGTTGGGCACCACCGGGTCCTCCCGGGTGCCCGCCCCGTTGCCCGCGCGCTCGAGGCGCATCGCCGGCACCGGCCCGAACGCCGGTTCCAGCGCCATCAGCAGGGCGGCGCCGGTCGGGGTCACGGTCTCCCGCTCCACCGGGCCCCCGGCGATCGGCACGCCCCGCAGGATCTCGACCACCGCGGGGACGGGCACCGGCAGCACCCCGTGGGCGCACCGGACCGTACCGCCCCCGACCCGCACCGGGGCCGAGCAGCTGACCGACTCGATCCCCAGTTCCGCGATGCCGAGGCACGTGCCCAGGACGTCCACCAGGGCGTCGTCCGCCCCGGCCTCGTGGAGATGGACGGTCTCCGGCGTCGCCCCGTGCACCCGGGCCTCGGCGGAGAACAGGTGCTTCATCGCCGCCCGGGCCAGCCGGTCGGCCCGCTCCGGGAAGCGGGCCCGCTCGAGGACGGAGAGCACGTCGGCGAGGGTGCGGCCGTGGCCATGGGGATGGTGGTGCCCGTGGTGACCGTGCCCGTGATCGTGCCCGTGCGCATGGTCGTGGCCGTGGCCGTGATGGTGTTCGTGCGGATGGTCGTGCGGATGCCCGTGGTCGTGGTGGTGGTGCCCGTGCGGGTGCGGATGCCCGTGCGAGTGCCCGTGCCCCTCGCCGCCACCGTGGTGATGGCCGCTTCCCTCGAACGGTTCCGCGGGGGGCTCCTCCTCGCCCCGGACGATCACGCGCACCCGGGTCGCGACGAACGCGCCCCGGCGGGTCTCCTCCACCCGGACCTCGACCCCCTCGAGGCCGAGCCGTTCCGGGAGGGACGTGACGATCCCCGGGTCGAGGCCGAGGTCGAGCAGGAGCCCGAGCCACATGTCGCCCGCGAGGCCGCCGATCGGATCGACGTGCAGGTGCTTCATGGCGCTTCGAGACCTCCGACGAGACGGGTGAGGACGCGGCTGGCAGGCTCCCGGAACACGTCGTGGGCGATGGAGGAGAGGGGCGTCGGCTCGGGGTTGATCTCGACGACCCGGGCCCCGGCGGACCAGGCGATCCGCGCGAGGGAGGCGGCCGGCTCCACCACGCCGGAGGTGCCGATCACCAGGAAGACCTCGGACTCCCGGGCGACCCGGTCCGCCTCGGCGAGGGCCCGCGGGGGCAGCGTCTCGCCGAACCAGACCACGGCCGGCCGGAGCAGCGCCCCGCACCGGCAGCGGGGGGGCAGGGGCCGGGGGAGCGGGGCCCGCCGGTCGATCGTCTCCGGGCAGCCCCGGAGGCAGCGGACCCGCCAGATGTTCCCGTGGAGCTCGATCACCCGCTCGCTGCCCGCCTGCTGGTGGAGGCCGTCGACGTTCTGGGTGATGATCGTCGTCCCCGGCTTCACGCGCTCGAGCTCGGCGAGGGCCCGGTGGGCCGGGTTCGGGCGGCAGCCGGCGAGGAGGGTGCGGCGCCAGTCGTAGAACTCCCAGACGAAGGCGGGATCCCGCCGGAACGCTTCCGGCGTCGCCAGCTCCTCCGGGGGGTGGCCGCGCCACAGCCCGTCCTCCCCGCGGAAGGTGGGCACGCCCGACTCCGCGGAGATCCCGGCCCCGGTGAGGACGCCGATCCGCGTCGCCCGGGCGAGGGTCTCTCGCAGGTCTTCCCGGCCGCTCGTACCCATCGGGATCTCCCGTGCGCGCCGCCGCGCTTCCCGGGGAGGCGCCCCGGGCGAGACCGCCCCGGCAGGAAGCGGCCCGCAACGGGGCATCTTACCGCGAGTCGGGGGAGGGGATCAGGGGCGAACGAGGGCCGCTTCCAGCAGGGAGGTCCCCTCGAGGACGTCGTCCGGGTAGAGCACGGCGCAGTCGTCGGGCAGGTGCCACCGCCGGTCCACGTGCCGGACCTCGACCCCGACGAGTTCGAGGGGGGCGCCGGCGGGAGGCGCGTCGAGGCCCGCGAAGACCAGGGCCTGCTCGAAGGTCTCGGGCGCCAGCCGCGCCCCGAGGGGCCAGGGGGCGCCCTCGATCGGGGCGAGCTTCCACTCGCCGAGGTGGAGGCTGACCACGCGGGCGAGCAGGAGGGGGCGCGCGCTGGTGAAGGCCGGCCAGGCGAGGGTGCCCCGCCGCCAGAACGGCAGGGCCAGGTCGGCGTCCCGCGCGTCTCCCGCGACCAGGACCGGCACGGCGGCGATCGCGTCCCCGTCGACGCGGTATCCCCGGGCGCAGGAGGTGCAGAAGGCGACCCGGTCCTGGGCCCGGCCGAGGAGGTTGCCGGAGCAGGAGGGGCAGGTCAGGGGAACGAAGCGGGGCGCGGTCATCGTCATGCCTCCAGCTGCTTCAGAAGGGAGCGGAGTCCCGCGGCAACGCCCAGGCCGACCAGCCCGGCGGCGAACAGGAAGCGGGCCCGCAGGTCGGCCGCCCCGGGGCCGGAGAGCCAGGCCGGGGGCAGGAAGGCGAGCCGGGCGAGGGAACCGACGAGCCAGGTCGTGCCGAGGGCGACGGTCCCGACGAGGCGCAGGTCCAGCGGCAGGGTGTCCCGGGGGGGGAGCCGGACCGCCGCCACGTGGCCGGTCACCGCGTCGACCAGGGCCGAGCCCCGCCGGTGCCCGACCCGGAACCGGCAGAGCACCAGCGGGTACCAGGTCAGCAGCACGTCTTCCGCGAGCACGACCGTCTCCACCTGGGCGCCGGGCAGGAGCTCCCGGGCCAGGCCGTCGATCCACCCGACCCGGAGGGCGGCCGCCTCCTCCACCGCGACGGGCCGGGGGACCAGGGGGTCGAGGACCGTCGCCCGCTTCCGGACCGCCGGGTCGAACGGCACCAGGCGACCGAGCGCCTCCAGACGGTGGTCGAGCGCGAGGCTGGCGCCCATCTGGCGGTGCCGGTCCAGGGTGGGGAGACCGTGTTCCTCGAGGGGACACGCCGAGACGATGGCGACGTGGACCCGCTGGACCTCCTGGTCCACCACCTCCTCCCCGGTGACCTTCTCCCGGTGGTGCCAGGCGACCTGTCCATCCTCGAGCCACACCTGTTCCAGCACCTTCTCGCGGCGGACCCGCCGCCCCCGGACCCGGCCGACCAGCAGGGTCTCGATCCGCCAGAACGGCACGTAGAGCAGTTCCGTGCCATGGAGGGAGAGGGGGTCGGTCTCACCCCGGCGCGCCAGCTCACCGGCCAGGCGGTCGGCAGCGACCGCCGGGGCGAGGGACGGCTCGACCAGGACGCGACCGGTTCCCTCGGGATCGTCGATCCGGCCGAGGACGCCGCAGGAGGAACAGCGGGCCAGGCGCCCCGGGGTTCCTTCGAAGACCGGCGTGCCCCCGCAGCGGGGACAGGCAAGGGCGGTGACCCGGCACCGGGCCGGGGGAGCGGCGATCACCACCGGGCGGTCCTCCAGAAGAGCCAGCCACCGGCCGCGCCGACGGCGAAGAGGGACCAGGGGACCGGCAGGAGGAACCCGGCGAGTCCCCCCGCGAACGCGCAGAAGAGCGTCCAGCGGCGGAGCGGCTCCCGGCGCGCCGCCGTCCCGGCCGCGGCCAGCTCCTCCGGGAGGATCACCTGGCCGTCCACCGCGTCGCACCAGGCGGCGGAGTCCTCTCCCTCCTGGCGGAGGGGAACCCGCCAGAACGGGTACTCGATCACCGGCTCCCCGGCGGGTGCGGGGTGGGAGGCGGGCACCCGGGCGGCGGTGCCGTCGTCCACCGGCATCTCGGGGCCGGCGACCAGGTCGGCGCCGGACGGGCGCCATTCCCGGGCGAGCAGGGGGGGCATCGTCGACAGGGGCTCGTAGGGTCGGCGGGGATCCCGGGAGGGTGCGAACGGGAACCAGGTGAGGACCGGCGGCCCGGGGACCCACTCGAGGCCGCGGCGAGCGAGGGCCCGGGCGACCCGGGAGCGGGCATTCCGGGCGTCGAGGCGGGGCCGGGCGGCGAGACGCTCGGCGGGCCAGGACCGGGTGGCGAGGAGGCAGCCGCACCACGGGCAGCGGGCGAGCAGATCCGGCTGGCTCCGCTCGAGGGGAGCCCCGCAGCGGGGGCAGCGGGCGTTCCCGTCCATGGTGTCGTCCTCCCGGCCGTCCACGGGAAACGTCGGCCCCCGCGCCGGGCGGGTCAACCCGGCGGGTGCTATCATCCGCACTCCTCCCGGGTTCCGCCCGGGGCCGACCGGAAGCCTCGAATCATCCAGGAAACGCAAGGAGATCCAGCGAGATGGCCAACCTGCCCCCTGTCAGCGAGACCAGCTTCGAGACCGACGTCCTCAGGAGTGACGTCCCCGTCGTCGTCGACTTCTCCGCCGAGTGGTGCGCGCCCTGCAAGATGCTGGCCCCCACCCTCGAGCGGCTGGCCCAGGACTACGCCGGGAAGGTGAAGTTCCTCTACGCCGACGTCGACCAGGTCCGCGGTCTCGCGATGCAGTACCGCATCACCTCGGTCCCGACCCTGCTCTTCTTCAAGAACGGCCAGGTGGTCGGCCAGATGATCGGCAACCGTCCCTACGGGGACATCGCGGCCCAGCTCGACAAGCTCCTCGAGGGCTGACGCGTGGTTCCGGCGATCCTGGCCCTCCTGGGGGCGGGGCCCCTCCAGGGGTTCGAGCAGTGGATCGGCGGGCTCTCGGACCGTCTCGCCGGGACCCTCACCGGCGCGTCCGACCCGCTGGCCCTCGCGATCTTCTTCCTCGCGGGGGTGCTCGCATCCCTCACGCCGTGCGTCTACCCGATGATCCCGATCGTCGTCGCCTACATGGGCGGCGCCGAGACCGCGGCGGTGGAGGCCGGGGCGGCGGCGAGCGGCCGGCGGCGCCGGGTGGTCGTCCGGTCCCTCCTGTACGTCGGCGGGATGGCGATCGTCTACACCGGCCTCGGCCTCGCCGCCCTGCTCCTCGGGCGGCCCTTCGGTTCCCTCACGCAGACGTTCTGGGGCTACGCCTTCGTCGGCCTGGTCCTCGGGGTGTTCGGGCTGTCGATGTTCGGGCTGTTCGAGATCCAGGTTCCCTCGTTCATCCTCGACAGGATGGGCACGGGACCGAAGCAGGGAATGCTCGGTGCCGTGGCGATGGGAGCGACCTCGGCGATCGTCGCGGCTCCCTGCGCGGCCCCGATCGTCTTCCCCCTCGCGGCGATGGTCGCCCAGCAGCAGCGGGTGGTCTTCGGCATCGTCGCGATGCTGTCGTTCAGCCTGGGCCTCGGGCTCCTCTTCCTCGTGCTCGGCATCTTCTCCGGGCTCGCCGCCAGCCTGCCCCGTCCCGGCACCTGGATGGTCACCCTCAAGAAGGTGATCGGGGTCGTCATGCTGGTCCTGGCGGCCTGGTTCTTCTGGCAGGGCTGGCAGCGGTGGTGACCCCTTTCCGGTCCCGGCGCCGCGCCGCCCTCCCGCTCCTCGCCCTCCTCCCGGCCCTCCTGCTTCTCGTTGCCCTGCCGGCGGCGGGGGGGCGCGGGAGAGGTGCGTTCACGCTGACCACGCTGGCGGGACGCACGCTCCGGGTCGGCGAGGAACCCCGGGTCGCCCTGCTCGTCTTCGGGGCCCGGTGGTGCCACCCGTGCGAGGAACTGGTGCCGGGCCTGCGGCGGCTCGCCGCCACCCACGGGCGCCGGGGACTCGAGATCGTCCTGGTCGGCCTTGCCGCCCGGGAGGACGAGACCAGCTTCTCCCGGTGGGCCCGGGAGACCGGGTTCGAAGGCCCCCTCGTCTTCGACGGCGACCGCCACCTCGAGCGGCGGTTCGAGGTCCGGGAGGTCCCGGCCCTGGTGGCCGTCGGGCCCGGGGGCCGGGTCCTGTGGCGGGGCGAGGACCCGCCGGCGCCGGGAACGGTCGCCGGCTGGCTCGCCGCCGCCCGGCCGTAGTGGAACGCGATGGAGCCGGGGGAGGGCATCCTCGGAAGGGTCGCGGAGGGGGACCGGGGCGGCGCCTGCCTGGTCGGGGCGATCCTCCCGGGCCGCACCGAGGCGGAAGTCGCCGAGCACCTGGCGGAGCTCGCTTCCCTCGTCGACACCGCCGGCTTCCACGAGGCGGGGCGGGCGATCCTGCCCCTCCGGCGGATCCACCCCGCGACGTTCGTCGGCCGGGGCCAGGCCGCGGAGATCGGCGAGGTCGCCCGGGCGCTGGACGCCGCGGTGATCGTGGTCGACGAGGAACTCTCCCCGGCCCAGGTGCGGAACCTCGAGAAGACCTGCGGCCTCCCGGTGGTCGACCGGGCCGGCGTGATCATCGACATCTTCGCGATCCACGCGCGCAGCCGGGAGGCCCGGCTCCAGGTGGAACTGGCCCGCCTCGAGTACCTGCTGCCCCGGCTCGCCGGCCGCTGGACCCACCTTTCCCGCCAGGTCGGCGGCGGCCCGGGCGGAACCAAGGGTGAAGGGGAGAAGCAGATCGAGCTCGATCGCCGGATGATCCGGCGGCGGATCGACCGGCTCCGCCGGGAGCTCGCGCGCCTCGACCGGGGGCGGGCGGTGCGGCGGCGGGCCCGCCGCGGCCTTCCCCAGGCCGCCCTGGTCGGGTACACGAACGTCGGGAAGTCGTCCCTCTTCAACGCTCTCGTCCGGGGCGACGTCCGGGTGGAGGACCGGCTGTTCGCCACCCTCGATCCCACGGTGCGCCGGCTCGAGGCGCCGCCCCGGGGGACCGTGCTCCTCAAGGACACGGTCGGCTTCATCCGGAAGCTGCCCCACCACCTGGTCGCGTCGTTCCGCAGCACCTTCGCCGAGGCGGACGAGGCGGACCTGCTCGTCCTGGTGCTCGATCTCTCCCACCCGGCCGCGGACCGGCAACGGGAGGTGACCGAGCGCGTGCTCGAGGCTTCCGGCCTCGGGGCGCGGCCCCGCGTCGTCGCCTGGAACAAGGCCGATCTCGTGCCCCGCGAGGTCGTGGAAGGGATCCGTACCCGGGAGCCGGACGCCCTGGTCGTCTCCGCACGCACCGGGGAGGGGCTCGACGAGTTGCGGGAGGCGCTGCTCGACCGGCTCCTCGGCCGGGCCCTCGCCGGGGAGGTCTCGCTCCCCGCGGAACGGGGAGACCTGCTGGCCTGGCTCCACCGGGTCGCC
>JAMOQA010000505.1 GCA_027064265.1 Acidobacteriota bacterium | reverse complement strand
CCGGCGGATCGCCCTCGGCCCCCTGCGGCTCGGCAAGATGCGGATCGGCGAAGTCCGTCCGCTCTCGCCCGGAGAGGTTCGCCGCCTCCGCGAGGCGGTCGGGCTCCCGGAGGAAGAAGGCGCTCTCCCGCGCTCCCGCCGGACCGGTTCCCGCGGCGCCTCCCGCGGCCCCCGCTCCGGCCGCCGAAAACCAAGAGCGAAAAAGGCTTGACCGCGCGCGCCGCGGTCTCTAGCATGGGGCCTTCGTGGACCCGGCGCGAATGCCGGGCCCACGCAAGGATTGCCGTGTCCACGGCGGGCACGGCCGGGCGGGACGGGCGCCCCGGCGCCAAATCCCACGCTCCCGTCCGCACGGAGGCTGACGCGACATGGAACACCAGGACAAGAATCCCGAGATGAACCCCGAGACGCCCGCCGAGGGCGCTCCCGCGACCCCGCCGGCGCCGGCGGACGAGGGAGCGCAGGACTTCGCCTCGCTGCTGGAGCAGTACGTCCCGCGCAAGGAGATCAAGCCGGGCGAGCTGATCCGTGGCCGCGTGGTCAAGATCCTCGACGACTGGGTGCTCGTCGACATCGGCTACAAGAAGGAGGGCGCGATCCCGCGTTCCGAGTTCCAGCCGACGGAAGACGGGTCCCCGGGCATCGAGGAGGGCGCCGAGGTGGAGGCCGTCCTCGAGTCCCTCGACGAGGACGAGGACTACCTGCCCCTCTCCAAGGAGAAGGCGGAGCGCCTGAAGATCTGGGAGCGCGTCGAGCGCGCCTACAAGACCGGCGAGGTGATCACCGGCCGGGTGATGGACCGGATCAAGGGCGGCCTCTCGGTGGACATCGGGGTCCGGGCCTTCCTGCCCGGCTCCCTCGTCGACGTGCGCCCGGTGCGCAACCTGGAGATGTTCAAGGACCAGGAGGTCCGGGTCCGGGTCATCAAGATGAACCGCCGCCGCGGGAACATCGTCGTCTCCCGCAAGCACGTCCTCGAGGAGGAGAACGCCGAGAAGAAGAAGGTGACCCTCGAGACCCTCGAGGAGGGCGCGGTGGTCAAGGGCGTCGTGAAGAACATCACCGAGTACGGCGCCTTCGTCGATCTCGGCGGCATCGACGGCCTGCTCCACGTGACCGACATGTCCTGGGGCCGGGTGAACCACCCGTCCGAGGTGGTGAACATCGGTGACGAGATCGAGGTCAAGGTCCTCAAGTTCGACCGCGAGAAGGAGCGTGTCAGCCTCGGCCTGAAGCAGCTGCAGCCCGACCCGTGGGAGAACGCGGCCGAGAAGTACCCGGTGCTCTCCCGCATCCGCGGAAAGGTCGTCAGCCTCACCGACTACGGCGCATTCGTCGAGCTCGAGGAGGGCCTCGAGGGGCTGATCCACGTCTCCGAGATGTCGTGGACGAAGCGGGTCAAGCACCCGAGCAAGCTGCTCAACGTCGGCGACGAGGTCGAGGCGGTCGTCCTCGAGGTCGACGAGGAGAACCGGCGCCTGTCCCTCGGCCTCAAGCAGACCACTCCGAACCCGTGGTCGGTGATCCAGGAGAAGTACCAGGTCGGCGACGTGATCAAGGGCGTCGTGCGGAACATCGCCGACTTCGGCGCCTTCATCGAGGTGGAGGAAGGGGTCGACGGCCTCGTCCACATCTCCGATCTCACCTGGAACCGCCGCATCAAGCACCCGAGCGAGGTGCTGAAGAAGGGCCAGGAGGTCGAGGCGAAGATCCTCAAGATCGACACCGAGAACCAGCGCCTCTCCCTGTCGATCAAGGACCTCCAGCCCGATGTCTGGGAGGAGTTCTTCAAGCGGTACCACGTCGGCGACATCCTCGAGGGGAAGATCGTCCGCCTGACCGATTTCGGCGCCTTCGTCGAGCTGACCGAGGGGGTCGAGGGACTCGTCCACGTCTCCGAGATGGCCCACGAGCGCGTGGAGAAGCCGTCCGACCGCTTCCAGGTCGGCCAGTCGGTCCGCGTCAAGATCCTCCGGACCGACCCCGAGGAGCGGAAGATCGGCCTCTCCATCCGGGCCGCCCTGGACGAGCTGGGCGACAAGGATCTCGCCAGCTACCAGGCGGAGCGGGAGGAGGAGAAGGCCAAGGCCTCGATCACCGTCGGGGACATGGCCGGTGACCTGTCCGCCCTGAAGAAGCGGATCGAGGAGCAGGCCGCCGGCCGGAACGCCGACGCGGATGCTCCCGCCGAGGGGGCCACCGCGGAGGACGAGGCGCGGGCCGACGCCGGCGAGGCCGGCGGCGACGAGCCGGCGCCGGGCACGGAGGACGCATGACGAAGGCCGACCTGGTCGCGGAGATCGCCCAGGCTGCCGGGCTGACGAAGAACGAGGCGGAGGCGGTGGTCAACACCGTCCTCGGCTCGATCGTCGAGGCCCTCCAGCGCGGCGACAAGGTCGAGCTCCGCGGGTTCGGTTCGTTCCGGCTGCGAATCCGCAAGCCCCGGGTGGGGCGCAACCCGAAGACCGGGGAGAAGGTGCACGTCCCCGGCAAGGCGGTGCCCTACTTCAAGCCGGGCAAGGAGCTGAAGGAGATGCTCAACCCCGAGGAAGCCGGGGGCGAGACCCCGGCGACCCCCGCGGGGGAAGAGCCCTGACCGGGCGATGAAGCATCTCTACGCTCCCTGGCGGGAGGCATGGATCACGGGCGAGGAGGGCTCTCCCCCGGAGGGGGAGGAGCCCTCCTGCCTTTTCTGCCGTGTCTTCCGGTCGCCCGGCCGGGACCGGGAGAACCTGGTCGTCCACCGGGACGACCGGGCCCTC
>JAMOQA010000504.1 GCA_027064265.1 Acidobacteriota bacterium | reverse complement strand
TCATGCTCAACCGCTTCCCCTACAACGGGGGTCACCTGCTCGTCGCGCCCCGCGCGCACCTTGGAGCCCTCGACGAGCTCGAGCCCGGGGACCGGGCGCTGCTGGTCGAGCTGGCCGCCCGGGGGGTCCGGCTGCTCCGCGGGCTCTACGGCCCCCACGGCTTCAACGTCGGGATCAACCAGGGGGCGGCGGCGGGCGCGGGGATCCCGGATCACGTCCACCTCCACGTCGTCCCCCGCTGGCAGGGGGACACGAACTTCATGACCACCCTCGGCGAGGTCCGGGTGCTCTCCCAGGACCTCGACCGGGTGCGGGACGAGCTGGCCCGCGCCTGGGCGGAGGGCGGTCGCGAGTAACCTGCGATAGACTTCGGTAAGCCATCCGCGCCCCCGGTGCCGCCGGGGGCGTCGTCCCGCGAGGAGGAGTCTCCCGATGAGCCGCCTCTACCACGTCCTGACCTGGGGCTGCCAGATGAACGAGCACGACTCCGAGAAGCTCGCGGGGCTGCTCGAGGGACTCGGCTGGTCCGAGGCCCCCGACCCGGAGAACGCGGACCTGGTGCTCCTCAACACCTGCGCCGTCCGCGAGAAGGCCGAGGAGAAGGTCCACGGGATGCTCGATCGGCTCGGGCATCTCCAGCGGACGTCCCGTCCCGACCTGCTCGTCGCCTTCTGCGGCTGCGTGGGACAGCTCCGGGGGGAGGAGATCCCGCGGCGCTGGCCGTTCGTCCAGCTCGTCTTCGGCCCGCGGAACCTCCCCGACCTGCCCGCGATGCTGGCCGAGCTGGCCCGCGACGGCGGGCCCGTGGTCCGCACCGACCTCTCCGCGAACAACCTGCGCCTGCCGGGAACCCTGGCCCGCCGCGACCCGGAGCGCCCGAAGGCATGGATCACGATCATGGAAGGGTGCGACAAGTCGTGCGCCTACTGCATCGTCCCGCGCACCCGCGGCCGCGAGGAATACCGCTCCCTCGACGACATCCTCGCCGAGGTGCGTCTCCTTGCCGAGGAGGGTTTCCCGGAGATCGAGCTGCTCGGCCAGAACGTCAACGCCTGGCGCGACCCGGCCACCGGCGCCGGCTTCGACGTCCTGCTGCGGCGCGTGGCGGAGGAGGGCAGGGGGGCCGTCCGCAGGATCCGGTTCGCGACGTCCCACCCGGTGCACCTCTCGTCGGCCATCGTCCGCGCGATGGCCGAGGTGCCCGAGGTCTGCGACGCCCTCCACCTGCCGGTCCAGAGCGGTTCCTCGCGGGTGCTCCGCGCGATGCGGCGGGGCTACGACCGGGAGGGTTACCTGCGCAAGGTCGGCGAGCTCCGCGAGGCAATTCCCGGCATCGCCCTCTCGACCGACGTGATCGTCGGTTTCCCCGGGGAGACCGGGGAGGACTTCGAGGAGACGATGACGCTCCTCGAAACGGTCGGGTTCGAGCAGGTCTTCTCGTTCGTCTACTCGCCCCGCCCCGGCACGCCGGCCGCGGAGATCGAGGACCCGGAACCCCGGGAGCGGAAGGTGGAGCGGCTGATGCGGCTCCAGGAGCGCCAGAAGGAGCTGCAGCTCGCCCGGAACAGGAGCCTCGTGGGACGGGTCTTCGAGATCCTCGTGGAGGGGAAGGCGCGACGGGACAGCACCGAGTGGGCCGGGAGGACGACGACCAACCGGGTCGTGAACTTCCCCGGTCCCCCGGACCTCGGTCCCGGCCGGTTCGTCCGGGTCGAGATCACGGACGCCGGGCCCCACTCCCTCCGCGGCCGGATCGTTCCGGAAGGGGCCGCATAGCCCTCGTCCCTTCCCGCGTCAAGGTTGACGGGCTCCCGGGGGGTGCGTATCGTCCACCACGGGCGGGCCCGCCGCCCCCGGAGGAGATCGCCATGGCGGTCGAGATGCGGATCCAGGGACTGATGATCGACCCGATCACGAACATGCCGATCGTGGTCCTGCGGGACCCGCGGACGGACGCCAGGCTCCCCATCTGGGTCGGCGTCTTCGAGGCCAATGCCATCGCCCTCGAGCTCGAGCGCAGTCGACCGCCCCGCCCGATGACCCACGACCTCCTCCAGGCGGTGATCGGCGAGCTCGGGGCCCGCCTCGAGAAGGTGGAGATCGTCGACCTCCAGGACAACATCTTCTACGGCGCCCTGCACGTGCGCACCGCCGACGGGGAGCTCCGTTCCATCGACTGCCGTCCCTCCGACGCCATCGCCCTCGCGCTCAGGGCGGGCGCCCCGATCTTCGCCCGCGAGGAGGTGATCGAGGCCGCCCAGGAGATCGACGTCACCCAGGGGCACGAGGAGACCGAGCAGTTCCGCCGCTGGCTCGAGAGCCTCGGGGAAGAGGAGCTCGGCAAGTACGAGATCTGATCCCCCCGGCCATCCCGTCATCCCCGCGAGCCCGCCCCCCGGGGCGGGCATTCTCGTCCCCGCGTCGCCCGAACGGACGCTTTCGCTTTGCCGCACTTTTGCTTTCGCCTCGCCTGCTCGCCGGTTCGTCACGGTTCCCCGTTGAATCCCGCCGTCGTTTCCCGTACGATCGGCGGCAGGCGGGTCCGGCATGGGCGGAGCCGGTCCGCGCATCTCCGTCCGCTTCCGCCCCTCCGGGGGACCGATGATCATTGCCATCGCCAACCAGAAGGGAGGCGTCGGGAAGACGACCACCGCGATCAACCTCGCCGCAGCGCTCGCACAGAAGGGGTTCCGAACCCTGCTCGTCGATCTCGACCCCCAGGCCAACGCGACGCTCTCCTACGTCGACCTGGAGGCGATCGGGCAGTCGATGTTCGACGTGCTGGTCGACCCCGAAGTCTCCCTCGAGAGCATCCTCCTCGACTGCAAGGTCGAGAATCTCCGGGTCGCCCCGGCCCGGCTCGCCCTCGCCAAGGTCGAGCCCGCCCTCGCTGGCCAGCTCGATGCTCACTTCAAGCTCAAGGACAAGCTCGAACCCGTTCGCGACCAGCTCGACTTCGTCGTCATCGACACCCCTCCGACCCTCGGCATGCTCACCGTCAACGCGATGGTCGCCGCGACCCATCTCCTGGTGCCCATTCAATCGAGCTACTACGCTCTCGAGGGCACCGACGACCTGCTCGAGACCTACGAGAGAATCCGCCTCCGGGCCAACCCCGACCTCCAGTTCCTGGGCGTTCTCGTCACGATCTACGACCGCCGCACGATCCTCGCGCGGGACATCGAGCGCCAGATCGAGGAGGTCTTCAAGGACAAGGTCTTCCGTACGCGCATCAGCAAGAACGTCCGCCTCGAGGAGGCTCCGGCCTACAAGGAACCGATCTTCAGCTTCGCACCCTCGTCCCGCGGGGCAGAGGAGTACTATCGACTTTCCGAGGAGGTCCTGGAACGTGTCGACTAAGGGAAGGGGACTGCCGCCCAACCGGCGCATGCGCGCCGACACCCACTTCGTGGACCAGATCACCTCCGGCCGCCCGGCCACGGTCGGCAGGATGATTCCCATCGAGAAGATCCACCCGAACCCGACCCAGCCACGACGCAACCACGTCGGAATCGAGGAGCTGGCCGAGTCGATCCGCGAGAAGGGCATCCTCGAGCCGATCCTCGTGCGTCCCCGGGAGGACGGCACCTGGGAGATCGTCGCGGGCGAGCGCCGCTGGCGCGCCGCCAGCGAGGTCGGCCTCTCCCTCGTACCCTGCATCGAACTCGACGTGGACGACCAGGGCTCCCTCGAGATCAGCCTCATCGAGAACCTCCAGCGGCGAGACCTGGACCCCTTCGAGGAAGCCGAGGCGATCGCCCGGCTGGTCGAGGAGTTCGGCTACACCCACGAGCAGATCGCTCGCAAGCTGGGCCGAAGCCGCACGAGCATCACCGAGATCCTCAGCCTCAACAGGATGCCGGCCCGCGTGAAGGACGAATGTCGGCGCGCCGACATTCTCACCAAGAGCACCCTCATGGAGATCGTCCGCCAGCCCGACGAAGAGACGATGCTCGCGCTCGTCCACGCGATCTCCCGCCACAAGCTCACCCGGGACGACGTACGGAACCTCAAGCGCGACAACAACCAGCGGCCGAACCAGGACGGCGCCGACAAACCCCGGCGACGCCCGTTCGTCTTCCGCTACCGGCCACCTTCGAAGGACTTTACCCTGAGCCTCCGTTTCGAGAAGGAAGTCGTCGAGCCCACCGAGCTGCTCGAGGTCCTGGAGCAGATCGTGGCGGACCTCCGCCGGCAGGTAGAGGAAGAACGGCAGGGCAGGTCCACCTGACCGCGCCCCGTTCCGGCCTCGCAGGGCGGACCCGACCCCGAGAGGGGCGGGTCCGTTCTCGCATCCGGCCGAAGGCGCCCCTGGCCGGGAAGCTGAACCATCCCCGGCGGATGCTGCTGCCGGCGACAATTCGCCCGGCCGCGGGGACCCACGAGCGCGCCGCGGCGGCGAACATCACGCAGGGCAGCATCCGGCTTCGGCGGCCCGGGGCCCCCGGCGTCGCGAGCCGGCCTGGTGCCGACCTTCTCCCGGGGATCGGCGGTGACGGGATG
>JAMOQA010000503.1 GCA_027064265.1 Acidobacteriota bacterium | reverse complement strand
TGGGGATACCGTTCCTCGAGCAGCGCCGCGACGGCGCTGCCGATCAGCCCCCCCGAACCCAGCACGAGGGGACGCACGTCGAGCCGTTCTTCTCCCGGGCGATCCATGGAGCGGGAGGATACTCCATCCGTCTCAGCGGTGCTGGGACTGGCGCAGGTCGAGGAGGCGGCCGATCCCGGCGAGGTCGACGGTCAGCATGAACTCCCGCCGCGAGTTGTCGACGAAGTCCCGGCGGTCGTAGCCGAGGCGGAAGGTGCAGCACTGGGTGGCGTAGCGGATCCGGTACCCCTGGTGATCCAGGCTGCCCGCCTCGAGGTCGTAGTCCCAGTCGACCTCGAGCCCGAACCGGCGCGAGGGGGCGATCATGCCGAAGCGGGCCCGCAGGAAGCTGGTCGGGTCCGAAAACGCCGGGTTCGCCGGCTGCCGCCGGTACCACGAGCCATTGAAGTAGCCGCCCCGGGCGAGGCGGAAGAGGGCCGAAATCGAGGTCTCCGTCAACACGGAGTTCGCCGGGTCGAACACGTAGCTCGCGGTGACCACGTGTTCCTCGTCCGGGTTGAAGCGGAGCCGCACCGTCACCGGCGAGACCGAGCGGGTGCCCGCCAGCACGGTCCGCGGGCGGCCGGTGCGCGGGTCCTTCTCCACCTCCCCGGTCAGCGGATCGATCAGCACCGCCCAGACGCGGTTCAGGTCCCGGACGAACGAGTAGCTCTGGTAGATCTCCAGGCTCGCGATCTCCACCGGCCCGAGGCGGCTGTCCACCTCGATCTCCTCCTCGAGGCCGGGTTCCCGCGCCTTCCCCTCCCGCCGCTTCCGGTCCCGTTCCTCCTCCTTCTCGATCTCGTCGAAGCTGGTCTCCCGGACCGAGGCGATCCCGACGATGCGCCCGGACCGGGGCGGCCGGAGCGCGTAGAGGCGCTGGCGGATCCCGTAGGTCAGGTCGGAGAGCCGGCCCGGGACCGTGTCCACCTCGTCGACCACCGGGATCTCGCCCCGCTCGATCCCCGCCTCCGGCCGCCACGAGTAGACGAGGAACGGCTCGATCACGTGCTTGAGCCGCGGCGTGTACTCCCAGCCCGGTGTCTCGAAGATCCGCTGGAAGCGGGGCCCGCTGAACGCGAGGCCGGCGTCCCACAGCACCCGTGTGAGGCCCCGGGACGCGATCGCCTCCGGGTCCGCGCGGTCCCGGCGCGCGGAGTACCAGGTGCCGCGCCAGCCGGCGCGCAGGGAGAGGTCGGCCCACGGTGACTTCAGCAACGGGACCGTCAGGCGCGGGGCGAAGTCGAGACGGGTCCAGGCGTCGTCCCGGTCGGTGACCAGGTCGTCCTCGCTGCCGACCCCGAAGCGGCCCTCCGGCGGGACCAGGATCTTCTTCCGGAAGCGGACGACCGATCCCTCGAAGGAGAGGAAGAACGGCGAGCGGCCCAGGCGGTGGTTCCGCGCGCGCCACTCCAGCTCGGGAAGGATGTCGTTGACCACCTGCCCGGTCAGGAACTTCACCAGGCCGATCCCCCCGACGAAGTACTGCTTGTGGCGCCGCATCCGCAGGGAGAGGGAATACCAGGACCAGTGCCGGGTCAGGTCGATCGTCGAGAGGGTCCGGGGCAGCGCGGCCCTTACCAGGTCGGTCTCGTAGTCGGTGACGTAGTCGAAGTCGGAGATCACCTGGACGTCGGCCCGGAGGTCGACGTCCCAGGGCAGCTTCTGTCGCTGCTTCCACTCGAAGCTGTACCGGGTGCGGTGCCGCACCCGGTCGTCGATCCAGTACCCACGCCCGCGTGCGCGGCCCTTCCAGGTGGGCAGCCACCGCAGTTCCGCCCCGAGGGCGAGCCCGACCCGCGAATGGGTATCGAGGGTGAAGGTGACGTCAGCGTTGTCCGCGAAGGCCCAGTAGAACGGGATCGAGAGGGACTCTCCCAGCTTGTCCGAGCTGTGAAACTCCGGGAAGAGCAGGCCGGACGCCCGGTCGGTCTTGATCGGCCAGACAAGGTACGGGCTCCAGAAGACCGGCACCCGCCCCGCCTTGAAGGCGACCGAGTGCAGGTAGGCGTATTCCCCCAGGTGGAACGTCCCCCGGTGGATGCGGAACGACCAGTACGGAACCGGTTGCGTGCAGGTCGTGAAGACCGCGTCCTCGACGCGCAGGCGCTCGTCGTCGATCTTCTCGACCACCTTCGCCCGGAGGATGGCTCCCGCCTTCTCCAGGTAGCCGACGACGTCCTCGATCCGCCCGGTCGCGGTGTCCACCCGCCAGGTCAGCCGGGAACCGGAAAGGACCGCGCCCGGGATCGTCAGCACGACGTTCCCGGTCGCCTCGACGATCCCCTTCCCCTTCTCCTCCTCCCGTCCCCGCACCTCGTCGGCGAGGATCCGCACCGGCCCCGCGTGGATCTCCACGTTTCCGCGGAAGACCCACGTCCCGTCCTCGTAGAGGCTCTCGTCGGCGAGGAGCAGGTCGATGCCGGACAGGCGTCCCCCCGCGGCGGGAAGGCTCCCCTTTCCGCCGGCCCGGGCGGCGAAGAGTCCCGCGACCAGGAGCAGCAGGAGCGAGCAGAGCATCCTGCCCCGCCCCCGGGCGCCGGGGGTGGCCCGTCGCCGGGGCGCGGGTCCGGGACGCACCGGCCGGTCCCTCAACGGAAGATCATCCCGGCGTAGGCGACCACCTCCCGGTCGTCCCCGGTGACCTCGCCGGAGTGGGTGTAACAGACCAGCTCGCCCCCGGTGCACCCCAGCAGGCGGAGCGCGTGGAGGGCGGCGACGGCGGGGGCGACGCCGCACATGGTGACCCCTCGCCGGGCTACCTCCGCGAGGACTCCTTCCGGATCGCAGGCCGCGAGGCGCTCGAGGACCGGCAGGTCCTTCGCGCGGGCGACCTCCGCCGGCTCGTAATGGGTCATGTCCGACGAGACGAGCAGGAGGGGCCGGGGCTCCCGCCTCGCCAGGATCGCGGCGAGGGCCTCCCCGAGACGCCCGAGCGCCCCCGGATCGTGGGTGCCGACGACGACCGGCGCGATCCGCACGTCGGGCCGCCGGGCGAGAAGGAACGGGACCTCCACCTCGAGGCAGTGCTCCCGCCGGTGGGCGGCGCCGTCGAAGGCCACCTCCGGGTCCGCCGCGACCAGCTCCTCGAGCAGCGCCCTGTCCACCCGCGCCTTCCCCACCGGGGTCATCCACGCGTCTTCCGGGGCCGCCGCCAGGGGAGCGCCCATCCCGGTGTGGTTGGGGCCGAGCAGCACCACGGTGGGGGGGACGGCGATCCTCCCCAGGGTCGCGCCGGCGCAGCGCCCGGAGAAGATCCACCCGGCATGGGGGACCATCGCGCCGGCCGCCGGCGCGGCCTCCGGCGCGGGCACGACCAGCTCGGAGAGCATCGCGGCGACCCGCCGCGGATCGGCGGGGTAGAAGGCTCCTGCCACCGCCGGGTACCGGATCGCAGCCATCCTCGTCCCTCCTTGCCTGCGCGGAGGAGTTTACCCCGATCACCGGGTCCGGCATCCTTCCCCTCCCCCCCCCGGTCGGGCTATCCTTGCGGTCCCCGCCGGGACGGAGGACGCCCGTGAAGGTTGCGCTGGTCCAGGACACCCCCCGCCTCGGGGACGTGGCGACGAACCTCGAGAAGACCGTCGAGCTCCTCGAGGAAGCGGCTCACAGGGGGGCGGACCTGGCCCTCCTGCCCGAGCTGTTCCTCACCGGGTATCGCCTCGGCGACCTGGTTCCCGAGGTCGCCCTCCGCCTCGATCGGCCGGGGCCGGAGATCGAGCGCCTGGCCGCCGTATCCCGGCGAATCCCGTTCGCCGTCGGGCTGGTCGAGGAGTCGTCCCACCACCTCTACTACAACGTCGCGGCCTGGTTCGAGGGGGGCGAACTCCGCCACGTCCACCGGAAGTGCTACCTGCCGACCTACGGGATGTTCCGCGAGGGGATGGACTTCGCCCGGGGCGACCGGATCCGCACCTTCCCGACTCCCTTCGGCCGGGCAGGCCTCCTGATCTGCGAGGACGCCTGGCACCCCTCGGCGGCGACCCTGCTCGCCCTCGAGGGCGCGACCCTGGTGTTCGTGCTCTCGGCGAGCCCCCTGCGCGGGCTCGGAGTCGGCCGGCACAACCTCTCCATCGATACGTGGGTGCAGCTCCTGACCACCCTCGCCCGGTTCCACGGTTTCCCGGTCTGCTACGTCAACCGGACCGGCTTCGAGGACGGGCTCGGGTTCGGCGGCGGGAGCTTCGCCACCGACGCCGCCGGGAACCTGCTGGCCTCCGCCCGGGACATCGACCCCGAGCTGCTGCTCGTCGACGTGCCGGTGGATCGGACCCGCGACATGCGCTTCGCCTATCCCCTGCTCCGGGACGAGCGCCCGGAGCTGGTTCACCGCGAGCTCGGCCGGATCCTCGGCCGGACGGAGGAAACGCCGTGAGCGCCCCGGTGCCCCTGCCGATGGACGCCCCCGAGCTGACCCGCCAGCTCGAGGCGTTCCTCCACGAGGAGATCACCAAGGCCGGCTTCTCCCGGGCGGTGGTCGGCGTCTCCGGCGGCCTCGACTCGGCGGTGGTCCTCCTGCTCGCCGCCCGGGCCCTCGGGCCGGAGAACGTCCTCGCCCTCCGGATGCCCCACCGGGACAGCTCCCCGGAGAGCCTCGCCCACGCCGACCTGGTGATCGAGAAGGCCGGGTGCCCGGCGGAGACCCTCGAGGTGACGGCGCCGGTGGAGGCGGCCCGGGAGGTGCTCGGCATCGAAGACCCCCTCCGCCGCGGCAACCTGGCGGCCCGGGTGCGGATGATCTTCCTCTACGACCGCGCGATGGCCCGGCGCGCCCTCGTCGTCGGGACGAGCAACAAGACCGAGCTGCTCCTCGGGTACTCCACCCGGTGGGGAGACGGGGCGTACGACCTCGACCCGGTCGGGGACCTCTACAAGTGCCAGGTGCGCCAGCTCGGCGAGCACCTCGGGGTCCCGCGGGAGGTCCTGGGAAAGCCCCCCTCGGCGGACCTCTGGCCCGGGCAGACCGACGAGGCGGAGCTCGGGTTCACCTACGACGACGCGGACCGGCTGCTGTGGCTCGTCGTCGACCGCCGGGTCCCGCCGGCCGAGGCGATCGAGCAGCTCGGGCTCGAGCGGGACCTCGGGCGCACGATCCTCGAGCGGATGCGGCGCACCCAGTTCAAGCGGGCGCTGCCCCTGGTCTGCAAGGTCCAGGCGCGGACGATCGGGATCGACTTCCGCTATCCCCGCGACTGGGGCCTCTGACGAACCGGCACCCATGGCCGGGCTTCGCACCGCCCGGGTCCAGCAAGCTGGACCCCTACGAGATCACGTATCGCGGAAGGACGACACGAACGCGCCCCGAACACGTGTAGGGGCGCAGCGTGCTGCGCCCGGGTCGCCCGCAGGGCGACCATCATGGCGGTGCTTCGCACCGCACGGGTCGAACGCAACGAGGAGGGACAGGGGCGCGGCGTGCTGCGCCCGGGTCGCGCGAAGCGCGGCCTCAGAACGGGAGGAAGACCTCGAGGTCCTCGAAGGTGTCCCGGTCGAGGACGTGGCGTACCCGCAGGCCGCGCCGCTGCAGGTCCTCGGCGATGAACCGCCGGTGGCAATGGGCCGGATCCCGCTCCGCGCACAGCACGGCCACCGTTCCCCGCGCCGCCCGGGAGACCAGCTCGTCGAGCCCGCGCCGGTACTCGTCCGTCCGCCGCCAGGCCTCGTACCCCTCCTCGCGGAGGCCGCCGAGGCTCGCGCCGAGCCAGGAGTACCCGATCCCGGCCTCCGCGAGGGCGCGCTCGAGGGCCGGACGGCTGTGCTGGGGATGGCGGCGGCTCCAGGGAGCCGAGCGGACATCGACGACCAGGGCGACCCCGTGGCGCCGCAGGAGCTCGAGCAGCTCCTCCGTGGACCTGTCGGAGTGCCCGATGGTCACCACGAGGCCCGCCCCGCCTCCCGCCCTCTCGATCGTCACCCCGGAACCTCCTCCCCGGGGCCGCCGGGCGCCCCGGGCCCGTTCATGGTAGGACATTCCGCCATGGAAGGGATCCCCCGGAACGCCGTCGTCCTGGTCGACGGCTGGAACCTGCTCGTGCGCCTCGCCGGGGCACCGGAGGCGCTCGCCGACCCGGAGAGCCGGGAGGAAGCCCGCCGACGCCTGCTCGACCTCCTCGAACCCTGGGCGGAGGCCCGGCAGGTCCGGGTCGTCGTCGCCTGGGACGGTCCCGGGCCGGCCGTGCCCCCCGTCGGCGAACGGGTCCGCTCCGTCGGCGTCGACCCCCCGGCCGAGGCGGACGACTGGATCGTCCACGAGGCGACCCGCCTGCACCGTGAACGGGTCCCCGTGCGGGTCGTCACCCGCGACCGGGACCTCCTCGCGCGGATCCCACGGGCCGCCGCCTCCCTCCCGATGGCCGGCGTGGCCGCCGACCTGCTTGCCCTCGCGGGCGGCCCGGTCCGCGCCCCCCACGTCCACGGGCCGGCGGACGGCCCGGGCGAGGTTCCGGCCAGCCCGGCGCCCGTCGATCCGGCCCGCCTCCCCCGGCGCCGTGCGACCCCCCCGGCGCCGCCACCGGCACCGGAACCCGCCCCCGCGCCGTCCCGTCCCCGGCCGAGAGCGCCCGCGGAGGCGTCTCCACCGCCCGCCCGGGATCCCCGGGCCGAGGCCCGCCGGCAGGCCGAGAAGGAACGCAGGCGGGCCCGCTGGGAACGGGCCCGAAGACGGCGGGAAGCGGCTCGGAAGCGGAAGCGCTGAGGAAGCGCCCGCGGTCAGTGCAGCGGGCGGGCGCCCCACTCGTCGAGGCGGCGAGCCGCCTCGAGGAGGATCTCCTGGGTGTCGAGGGCGACGCCGGCGAGGGGCCGCGGGTCGCTGGCGCCGGGGACCAGGGCGCCCCGGAAGCGGAACACTCCCTCCCGCCAGGAGAGGATCGCGGCCACGGTCTCCTCGATCTGCTCGACCAGCGCCTCGGCCAGGTCGCCGGGCTCCACGGCCTCCATCTCGAGGAGTACGGACTCCAGGGGCCGGGAGGCGACGGCCCGCCGCTCCAGCGCCGCCCCGAGCTGCTCGGGCCGGAGCCGGCCTCGCCCGAGGAGCAGCGTCCCGACCCGGTCGGGCGCCCCGCTCCGCTCGGCCCGGATCACCCGGCCCTCGACCAGCTCGATCTCCGCCCGCTCGGGGGGCTCCTCCCGCTCGACGGCGAGGATCCCCGTCCGCCGCCCGGCGGCGAGGAGCTGCAGCACGTCGGCGAGGGAGAACGCCTCCAGCCGCCCGGCGAGGACCAGGGAGGGCGCGGTGGTCTCCATCGGCAGGTTCTCCTC
>JAMOQA010000502.1 GCA_027064265.1 Acidobacteriota bacterium | reverse complement strand
GAATCGACACCTACGCGTGGTCGCCGGACGGGTCCCGCCTGCTGCTCTCCTACGGGGGTGACCTCTTCGTCGTCGACCCGGCGGGCAGGAACCTCCGCCGGCTGACCCGCACCGCGGCCCCCGAGATCGACCCGCAGTGGTTTCCGGACGGCCGCCGGGTGGGCTTCGTGCGGGGCAACGACCTCTGGATCCTCGGCGTCGACGACGGCTCCCTCGTTCAGCTCACGTCCGACGGCCGGGACACCCTCCTGAACGGCCGGCCCGACTACATCGCCCTCGAGGAGGTCGGGTTCCGGTCCGCGTGGGCTCCCTCCCCCGACGGGAAGCTGGTCGCCTTCGTCCAGTACGACACCTCTCCGGTGGCGGTGCTCTCGATTCCCGACGTGCTCGGCGACCGGGTCCGCTGCCGCCACCAGCGGCGGCCACCGGCAGGGACGGCGAACTCCCGGATCCGGGTCGGAATCGTCCCGGCGGCGGGAGGACGGGTCACCTGGGCCGATCTCTCCCAGTTCGACGACTTCTACGTGACCCACCTTCTCTGGCTGGCGCCCGGGAAGCTGGTCGTCGGGATCGAACCCCGGGACCTGCACTCGCTCCACCTGCTCGAGGTCCACCCGGACGGGTCGACCCGGGAGATCCACGTGGAGCGGGACGATGCGTGGGTGAACCTGTCCCGGTCGTTCCTCGACGTGGCTCCCGGGGGACGCCTGCTTCTCGGGAGCGAGCGTACGGGCACCGCCCACCTCTGGCTTCTCGACCCGGCCGGCGGCGGTATGCTCCAGCTGACCCGCGGAGACCGGGAGGTGACGGCGCTCCAGGGAGTCGTGCAGGGCAACGTCGTCTTCCTGGGCCACCTCGACTCGCCCCACGAGCAGCATCTCTACCGGGTGCCCCTCCACGGGGGCGAGCCGGAGCGGCTGACGCCCCAGCCCGGCTGGCACGGGGCCCGTCTCAGCCCCGACGGGAAGTGGGTCGCCAGTGTCCGGTCCGACTGGACGCTGCCGTGGGACCTGTGGGTGGGTCCGCCGGGGCGGAGCGAGAGGGAATGGATTCGGCTCACCCGCTCCCCGCCGGGGGACTTCGATCCGGCCGAGCTGATCGTCCCCCGGATCGTCCACGTGCGCGGGAAGGACGGCGCCGAGGTGCCGGCCCTCCTCTGGGAACCGCCGGGCAGGCCGCCGCGGGAAGGCCGCGCGGCGATCGTCCACGTGCACGGCGGCGGGTATTCCCAGGCGGTCCGCCGGGCGTTCCTCTGGTCGACCCCGCTCCACACCCTGATGGCGCGGGAAGGGTGGGTCGTCCTCTCCGTGGACTACCGGGGATCCGAGGGCTACGGCCGGGAGTGGCGCACCGCCGTCCACCTGGACCTCGGAGGGCCGGACCTGGACGACACGGTCGCCGCCGCGGACTGGCTGGCCACCCACGTGGCCGGCGTCGATCGGCGCCGCATCGGCCTGTGGGGATGGTCCTACGGGGGGTTCCTGGCGGCCCTCGCGGCGGGGAAGGCCCCGGGCGCCTTCGCCGCCCATGTCGCCGTGGCCCCGGTCACCGAGTGGGAACACTACGACACCCACTACACCGAGGAGCGGCTCGGCCTGCCCGCGGAACACCCGGAGGCCTACCGCCGGGCCAACCCGGTGACGTACGCGGGGGCGGTACGCACCCCCCTGCTCCTGGTCCACGGCCTGCGGGACGACAATGTCCATTCGCAGGACACGTTCCGCATGGTGGACGCCCTGGTGCGCGCCGGCCGCCCGTTCGACATGATGATCTACCCGACCGGCAAGCACGGGATCCGGCGCGACGCGAGCCGGATCCACCTCTTCCGCAAGATGTTCGCCTTCTTCCGTGAACACCTGGGAGGTCCGAACCGATGATCCCCCGCCGTCTCCTGGTCGTGCTGTTCCTGCCATTCCTCCTCGCCGTTCTCGCCTGCGGGCCGCAGGGGAAACCGGCCGAACCCTCCCTGCCGGAGGTTCCCTCGGTGGTCGAACCGGTACCGGAATCGCCGACCACGGCCGACGAGGGGAAACCCGGGGTCTACGAGCGACTTCCCGGCGTCGATCCGCCGGTGCGGGACTTCCTGGTCGAGCCGGAGGGGGACGGCCCCGTCCCGGGAATCGTCCTCGCCCATGGCTGGTGGGGGCTGGACCCGGGCACCCGGGAGCTGGCACGGGACCTGGCGGCCGGCGGCTACCTGGTCGTGGTGCCGGACCTCTTCGAACAGGTCGTGGCCACGTCCCGCACGTCGGCCACCGAGCTGCTGGCCGGGGTCGACGCGGAACGGGCACGCGAGCTGCTGGGGGCCGGGGTCGACCGGCTCGCCGCTCATCCCCGGTTCGACGGCCGGTTCTTCCTCCTCGGGGTCAAGGCGGGGGGCGACTTCGCGCTCCCGTTCGCCGCGGCCCGGGCGGAAGCCGGGGAGGCGCCGGCACCGCGCGGGCTGGTGCTCGACAGCACGAACCTGGGGCTCCACCTGGACGTCCTGCCCCGGGTCGGCTGTCCCGTCCTCTGGCTGGTCGGGGCGGGAAGCGCCGCGTTCGGCGCCGACCAGGAACGGGAATGGAAGGACGTGGCCCGGAAGGGTGGCGTCGAGCTGACCGTCGCCCTCGTGCCGGGCGCGGGAACCGGCCTGCTCGACCCCCGTTCGCTCGGCTACCGGGAAGAGGCGTACCGGGAGGCGCTCGACCGGATCTTCGACTGGATGAAGGGGCGCTGACCGGGAACGCTCAGTGGGTGGGCGCGGGCTCCCCTTCCCGCAGGAATTCCTCGAGTTCCGGGACACGCCGGACGACCTGGTCGGCAAGGGGGGTTCCGCAGCGGCGGGAAACGTGCCTCATGAAGGTCGCGAGGAACGGCTCGACCACCCCTTCGGGCATTCCCGCGTCCACCATCCAGCGCACCAGGGCCTCGCGGCCCCGCACCTGGTGGGCGGCATCCCGGTTCCGGGGGCGGGTGGCGAGGACCCAGCATTCCGGCACCCAGGAGAAGAGAG
This sequence comes from Acidobacteriota bacterium, assembly GCA_027064265.1. Lineage (GTDB taxonomy): Bacteria > Acidobacteriota > Polarisedimenticolia > J045 > J045 > JAMOQA01. Next base: position 4,372 of record JAMOQA010000502.1, on the reverse strand, counting down.
CGACCTCGATCGCCGGCGAGAACCGGTGGCGGATCGCCTCCGCCAGGGCCACGAGACCGGCCGTCACGTCTGCCGGGGCCAGCCCGGTGGCCTCGCCCAGCGCCTCGCGCAGCTCGACGGCTCGCCGCGATTCCCGGCGCGTCTCGGTGGCCGGTTCCTGCCTCGACCCGGTACCACGATCCGGTTCCATCGCCTCTCTCCTCCTTTTCCTTTCCGGCTTCCCGGGGCCGGCGGCCGGGAATCAGCTCGCCCGCGCGCGTTCCGCGCCGGCCGCCGGGGAGGCCGTCACCGGCGGCAGGTCCAGGTCGTACCGGCCCGCGAGGCGATGGAGCCACTCGTCCGCCCCGTGCCAGGCGCGGTTCCCGTACCGCCGCCGCACGTGATCGTCGATGACGGCGAGGGCCGTGAAGATCTCCTCGTCGGAGAGACCGACGCCCCGCAGGTGGTCCCAGGTCTCCCGGGCCACCGGGTGGTCGGGGGCAAGGGCGTGCCACGCCGTCAACGGAAACGCCCACAGGCCGTCGGCGGTGCCATCGTCGAGCCGGGCAGCGACGACCGCGAGAAACCGGGAGAGAAGCTCCCGCATGATCGGGGCCGGCCGCCCGACGAGGCGGGTCAGCTCCTCGACGAGGTCCTCGTGGAACGGCTCGCGAACCATGCTCTGCTCCTCCTCGAATGGTGGCCGGATCCTCCCGGCACCCCGGGGAGTAGCAAGAGCCGTGCGCAAAACTCAACGTACTGACAGACCGGAACTTGCCCGGAAAGCGCCTCCGGGACGGGCCGCCGTGCCGTCCGGCTCCCGGACAACCTGTCCGGACAGGTGGACAGGATGCCCGGGGATCAGTCCCCGAGCAGCTCCCGCGCGGTGAAGAGCGAGGAAACCGGCAGGCCGGCTTCCTCGAGGTTCTCCCTGCCCCCTTCCTGCCGGTCGACGATCGCCACGAGCCCGAGGACCTCGAGCCCTTCCTCCCGGCAGGCCTCGAGGGCCCGGAGCGAGCTTCCCCCGGTAGTGATCACGTCCTCGACCAGTACCACCGGACTGCCCTTTTCCGGGGCCCCCTCGATGCGCCGCCCCGTACCGTGGTCCTTCGCTTCCTTCCGCACGAGGAAGGCGGCGACGGGAGCCGGGCCCTCCAGCCAGGAGACGACCGAGGCCGCGGTGGCGATCGGGTCGGCGCCAAGGGTCATCCCGCCGACGGCAACCGGGTTCCAGCCCTGCTCGACGATGGCCCGGAGCACGAGACGGCCGACGAGGACCGCCCCCTCCGGGTGCAGGGTCGTCCTGCGGCAGTCCAGGTAGTAGTTCGACGTCCGGCCGGAAGCGAGGACGAACGTCCCGCGCCGAAGGGACAGTTCCCGAAGGAGTTCCGCCAGCCGCTGCCTCCACTCCGCAGGATTCATCGCGCCTCCCGTTGCATCCCGGGCCGATCCGGTATATTTGTCGCGCCACGCCGCCCGTCCCCGAGGGGGGCGGGCTATCCTAGCAACGGGAAGCCCCGCCGGACAGGCCCCCGGGTCCGGGTCCGGCCGCTCTGCCACCCAAGGAGGTTCGGTTCCATGCCCCTCGGTCTCCGCTCGTTCCTCGCTGCCGTCCTGTGCCTCGCCCTCGCGGCCGGCACCCTCCCCTCGGTGCTCGCCGCCCCGGCGGCGTCGCGGAACGCCCACCTGGCCGGCGCGGTCTTCGGCGCCGACCTTCGCACGCCCGCGAAGGGCCTCGAGGTCCGGGCGCTCCCGTCGGGCGAGAAGACCCCGGTGGCGACGGCCGTGACCGATCGCCGGGGCCGGTTCGACCTGGGCGACCTCCCCGCCGGGGAGTACCTGCTGGTGCTGGTCCGCCCGGAGGAGGAGACCCCGGTCGCCGCCGCCCGGGTGACGGCCCGCACCGGTGACGCGACGCCGGTGGTGCTGGCCCTGCCGGGAGCGGATGCTCCCGCGGAGGCCCCGGCCGCCTCGTCCGGCTTCGCCGCCTGGATCGCCACGCCGATCGGCGCGACGGTCACCCTGGTGGCCGCCGCCGTCGTGATCGCCGTGGGAGCGGACAGCCTCTCGGACAACACCGAGACCCGCGAGGACGAGCCGCCGGCCAGCGATTCCTTCCCGCCGCGCTGAGCCCCTCGAACGGCCCACCGGGTTCCCCGTCCGCCCGGGGCGGCGGACGGGGTTTCTCGTGCCCGGCGGCCGTGCGTCGCGGGAACCTCTCGCGGCAGCTAGACTTCGGGGGGTTCGGGATCGCGACCGGGCCGGGAGGTGACATGGTTCGAGGACGGCGGACTTCCTTCACCCTGCTCCTGCTGCTCACGGGGCTCGCCCTCGCTCCCGCCGCGTTCGGCCAGACGCCTACCCGGGACCGGCCGTTCCCCGAGATGGAAGAAGGCCGCCGGTGGGGTCCCTTCCTCGTCCAGCCCCTGTTCGTGATCGACCACATCGGGTACGACGACAACATCTACCTCGTGCCCGAGGAGTTCCGGAAACCGGAGAGCGACTTCGTCATCCGCCTGGGCCCGGACGTGACCGCCCAGACCCGTTTCGGCCACCGGGTCGCCCTGACGATCCACGACAAGCTCTCCGGGGAGGTCTTCGTTCGCCACTCGAACCTCAACCACGCGGACAACGACCTCAAGACCCAGCTGGACATCTTCCTGAACCGGTTCCTCCTGACGACGAAGGTCCGCTGGTGGACCTACCGGCAGCGCCCGAACTCCGAGATCGACGAACGGACCCGGCGGGACAGCCGCGACCTGCGCCAGGGCCTGCGCCTGTTCGTCAGCGAGAAGGTCGACCTCTACGGGGAGGTCCGGGCGAACCGGATCCGCTACACCGACCCGGACTACCTCTACCGGGTCGACCCGGACGGGGACGGCACCTGGCAGGAGGTGACGATCGGCCAGGCCCTCGACCGGGACCAGTCGGAGACCTCGGTGGAGATCGGGTGGCGGCCGCGGGGCACGGCGCGCCTGTTCTTCCGGTATCGCTCACGGGAAGACGACTTCGTCTACGACGAGCTGGGGAGGGACAGCCGGGAGCGGCGCCGGGAGATCGGTCTCGAGCTGCGCCCGAAGTCGTTCCTCTCGGGCCGGATCTCGTTCGGCAAGGCGAACCTCCGGGCCGTCCACCGGACGTTCCCCTACAGGGAGTTCGACGGGTCCGTCAGCCGGGCGCAGGTCTCCTGGAGACCGACCGGGACGACGAAGTTCACCGGCAAGGTGGAACGGGACGTCCGGTTCTCCACCTACCAGAACAACCTGTACTACGAGTACCGGCTGCGCAGCCTGCGGATGGACAGTTACCTCGGCGCCATCTGGGGCGTGCAGGCCGGCTGGAGCATGCGCAAGCTGGACTGGCCGGAAAAGGGCACGATCACGCTGGTCGGCAGGCGACGCCACGACGAGATCAAGGAGACTTTTTTCGGCGTGCTGCTCCGGCTGCCCGGGGGGGTCGACCTGGGGATCCGGTACGGGGTCCGGGACCGGACCTCGAACGAGATTTGGGCCAGCGACCGACAGACCTACATTATGACCACGGGTCGCTATACGTTCTGACCCGTGGACGAGGAGTTGCCATGCGCGCCACCTGCATTCTCCTGGTTTTCGCCATCCTGGCCGTCACGCCCCTCGTCCAGGCCGGGGAACCCGCCGGAACCGTCCCGCCCACCGGGGCGCCCGCGTCCCCGACCCGGGTCTTCGCGGTTCCCCGGGACGCCAACGTCGCCGACTACGTGATCGGGGCCCACGACCTGCTGGAAATCTCGGTCTTCGAGCTGGACCAGCTGAACCGGACCGTCCGGGTCAACACCGAGGGGGCGATCACCCTGCCTCTCCTCGGCAAGATCCAGGTCGGCGGCCTGACCCCCGAGCAGGCCGAGGCCCAGATCGCCCGGATGCTCCAGGACCGCCACCTGGTGAAGAACCCCCAGGTGACGGTCTTCATCAAGGAGTTCGTCTCCCGCCGGGTCAGCGTGCAGGGCGCCGTGAACCGGGGCGGCCTGTACCCGATGCTCGGCCAGAAGACCCTCCTCGACATGATCGGCGAGGCGGGGGGCCTTTCCGACCGGGCCGGGAAGAAGATCTACATCCTTCGGCCGTACGCGCCGCCGGGGGAGGAGCGGATCGAGATCGACGCGGAGAAGCTGGTCTACGAAGCGGACCCGATGCTCAACGTCCCCCTCCAGCCCGGGGACATCATCATGGTCCCCTACCAGCGGAAGATCCGCATCTACGTCAACGGCGCGGTCCAGCAGCCCGGCGTGAAGGAGTTCTTCGCCGACGAGGAGATCACCCTGCTCCAGGCGGTGACCGCGGCGGGAGGCACGACCGACCGGGCCAACGAGAGCCGGGTCCAGGTGATCCGCCGGCTGCCGGATGGCACGAAGCGG
>JAMOQA010000501.1 GCA_027064265.1 Acidobacteriota bacterium | reverse complement strand
TCGCGGGTGACGACCTCCCAGCCGGTCTCGTCGAGGAGGCCGAGGGCCGCCTCGAGGTTCGGGGGAAGGGGGCCGAGGGCGACGATCCGCAAGGGGCACCTCCGGTGGTTCACATGCGGGCCGGGACCGGGATTCCCATCAGGTCCAGGGCCTCGCGCAGGGAACGGTCCGCGACCAGGAGGACCGCCAGGCGCGCGGCGCGGGTCGCCGGGTCCTTCTCCTGGAGGACCGGCCAGCGGTGGTAGAAGCCGTTGATCGCACGGGCGAGATCGAAGGCGTACTTCGCGATCGTGGCGAACTCGAGGCTCTCGAGGGCCGCCGGGACCACCTCCGGCAGCCGGGCGGCCTCGAGGACCAGGCCCCAGTGCTCGAGCCGGCCTTCCCCCGGGATGGCGGCGAAGTCCGCTTCCCGCGCGAGCCCGAGGGCACCGCCCCGGTCGAGACCTTCCCGCTCCTCCAGCTTGTCCAGGATGCGGGAGATCCGCACGGCGGCGTACTGGCAGTAGGGACCGGTTTCCCCCTCGAAGGCGAGGGCCTGGTCGACGTCGAAGGCGACGACCTTGTTCCGGGTGTGCCGGAGCATGTAGTACCGCAGGGCCCCGATCGCGATCTCGTGGGCGATCCGTTCCGCCTCGTCGGCGGGGGCCTCCGGGGCCCGGTTGCGGACTTCCTCGAGGGCCTTCCTCTCCAGCATGTCGAGGAGGTCGTCCGCCTTGACCCCGAGACCTCGCCGGCCGCTCATGTCCAGCCACGGCCGGGCGAGTTCCTCCTCGGTGAGCCGGAGCTCCGGCTGGAGCATCAGGGCCGTGCGCGGGGAGAGGGCGACCATCTCGTAGGAGAAGTGGATCGACTCGCGGGCCTGCTCCGCGTGGCCGAGGCGCTCGAGCCCCGCCGCGACGACCCGCTGGAGGTACGACTGGCGGACGTCGATGACGTTGTATACCCGGGTCGCCCGGCCGAACTCCGGGTGATCCGGCTCACCCTCTCCCGGGGGGACGGTCTGCCACGGGCGGGTGCCGTCCGGGTAGGCCCAGGCCCGGAAGGGGGCGTACTCGAAGTCCCGGCCGAGCAGGCCGAACTTCCACATCTGGTAGGCGATGTCCTTGCCGACGTAAGTGACCGTGCCGTTGGAGCGGACGATGATCTTCTCGTACTTCTCCCCGTCCTCGTCTTCCTCGTCGTGGGGCAGGTCCATCACCCAGCAGCCTGCCGCCTTCCCTTCCTCGGCGAAGCGGATCGCGCCGCTCTCCCGCAGCAGCCCGAACGCCTGCTCCCAGAACCGGTGCGCGAGGATGTCGCTCTCGCGGGGCAGGACGTCGTAGCGCACGCCGAGCCGGAGCATCGTGCGGAGGTGGCAGCGGACGACCGCCATCGCGACCAGGGCCCCGATCTCGGCGAGGGGGCCTTCCCGGCGCTCGAGGGCGTGGAGGACCTCCGCCCGCTTCGCGAGGCGGGTCTCGTCCTCCCCGTACCAGGCCGTGACCCGGGCGTAGAGATCCCACAGGTCGTGATCGACCCCGCCGCCCCCCGAGGCCGCCCGCTCCTCTCCCCGCTCGATCAGCTCCCGGACGCCCGCCGCGTCCAGGCCGGCCAGCTCGGTCAGCGCGACGACCACGTCGGCGACCTGGACGCCGGTGTCGTCGATGTAGTTCTGGACCTCGACCAGGTGGCCCGTCGCCCGCAGGCAGCGGACCAGGGTGTCGCCGAGGATCGCGTTCCTCAGGTGGCCGATGTGGGCCGCCTTGTTGGGGTTGATGTTCGTGTGCTCGACGACCACCTTGCCGGGGCGGGGGGGTGGCGACTCGTCCGGGCCGAGCAGGCGCCGCACCGCGGCGGTGCGATCGATCCGCACGTTGACGTACCCGGGGCCGGCGACCTCGACGCCGGCGACCCCGGGCAGCTCCCGGATCCTCTCGGCCAGCTCCTCCGCGATCTGCCGGGGCGCACGCCGCAGCACCCGGGCGAGCGAGAAGGCGACGGGCGTTGCCAGGTCGCCGAGGGCCGGGTCGGGCGGGAACTCGAAGGGCACGTCGTCCAGGTCCGCCACGCCGCGGATCGCCCGGGCGATCTCGCCGCGGAGGGCGGTGAACAGGTCGATCATCGCTGGTGGACCTCCTCCCGGCCGGCGGCCGGGTCCGGGGGAGTATAGCGAACGGAACCCCGGGACGGAGCGCGGGGAGACGACTCAGGGAGCCGCGCGGACCACGGGCCCGGTCCACCGGAGGCCGTTCTCGAGAAGCGCCACCAGGCGCCACCGGGTGAGGGACGCGGCGGGCGCGGTGTCGTCGGGGAAGACGTAGCTGCCCCCGCCGGTCAGGATGCCGAGCGCCGGGAGGGGCACCGGGTTCGCCGCTTCCCAGGGACCGCCGTCCACGCTCCGCTCGACGAGCCAGGCGACGATCCCTTCCTCGTGGCCGGTACGCCACTCGACGAAGACCGTCCCTCCCGCGGTGGCGGTGGCGGAGAAGGACGCCAGCTCGAAGGGCGGACGCCCATCCCCCGGCTCCGCGTGGACCAGGACCTCGACGGGGCCCGGTTCCGCGTCGGGACGGGCCAGGAGGAGGAACGCCTCCCGGTAGTCGTGCCACGGGAGGGTGACCCGGAGGAGGCCATCGGGGCCCGGTGCCAGGTCGACCAGGTCGAGGGGACCTCCCTCCCGCCGGAGCAGCAGGGTCGCCCGCAGGGGCCGGCCACACGGGTCGAGCTCCAGGAGGGTCGCCTCGGGAAACCGCGGGTCCGGCAGGACGTGGACGAGCGCCCCCCCGAGAGGCCCGAGGGGGAACCCCAGGGGCTCCTCGAGCACCGGGAGCGCCTCGACCCGGAGTCCTTCCCGCGGGGGGGGCTCCCCCGCCGCGAGCCGGGCGATGCCCGCCCGGAGAAAGAGGCCCGCGAGGTCGAGCCCGGTGGTTCCGGCAAGCCCCCCTTCGACTGCCGTGACCGGGTTCCCCGGAACCGCGGCCAGCCGCCCCCACGTCGCGCGCAGCACCGCCCGCACCGGGCCGGGACCGCCCAGGGCATCGAGGAGCGCCAGGTTGGCCGCGGAGAGCAGCGGGCCGGTCGAGAGGAGTCCCGGCTCCGGGTGGGTCCATCGCAGGCCGGGATCCCCGCAGGACCGGGGCAGGATGCCGGTTGCCCGCCGCGCCAGCCAGCAGGCGGAGGGGGCCGTCCACCACTCGGGGGCACCGGGAGCCCTGTCGCGCAGGACCGCCTCCGCCAGCCGGCGGGCCGCTTCCGCCCGGAACTCGACCGGGTCATGGAGGGCCAGGTCGACCGGGAGCGCGATCGATCCCGGGGGCGGCGGTCCGGCGGCGAGCCACAGGTCCGCCTCTCCGTCCCCGTCATCGGGAAGCCGTCCGAGGCCCGCGGCCCGGCATTCGCCATCGACCCGGGCAGCGAGGGTGAGCGCCTCGCGCGCCGCGTCGGGAACCCCGTCCGCGTCCCGGTCGGGAAGGTTCGCGCCCGGTGCCCAGTGAACCCTCGCGGGAGGCCGGAAGCGCGCGACATCCACGGTGACCGGGAAGCCCGCGGCACGGGCCGCCGCCACGAGCGGCAGGAGGAAGGCGAGGAGGACCAGTGAAAGGCGGCGTCTCGTCACGGTGGCCGCAGGGTAACTCCGCGGGGAGGGAGGGGCAAGATCCGGGGTCAGCGGGACGTCTCCCCCGGGTCGATCGCCGCGTTGGGCGCCGTGCGCCGGGCCGCTTCCGGGTCCGGGGCTCCCTGGCACGCCACGACCACGACCGAGACGTTGTCCTCGCCACCCGCCGCGTTCGCCGCCTCGACCAGGCGATCGGTGGCCGTCTCCGGGTCCCCGCCCGCGGAGCGGACCAGGGAGAGGATCTCCCCGTCCTCGACCATCGTGTTCAGGCCGTCCGAGCAGAGCAGCAGGATGTCGCCGGGGGAGAGGGGGACCTCGACGATGTCCGGAACGACGACCTGGGAGGAACCGAGGGCGCGGGTGACCACGTTCCGGCGGGGGTCCCGGGCCGCCTGTTCCCGGGACAGCATCCCGAGGCGGACCAGCTCGTTGACGAACGAGTGGTCCGTGGTGAGCTGGTCGATCCTGCCGTCCCGGACCAGGTAGGCACGGGAGTCGCCGACGTGGGCGATCCAGCAGGAATCACCTTCGAAGAGGGCGACCACCAGGGTTGTCCCCATGCCCCGGTACTCCGGGTGCGCCTCGATCGCCCGGGCGATCCCCAGGTTCGAGCGTTCGACGGCCCGCCGCAGCAGTTCCGGGGCGTCGAGGTCCGCCGGTCGATCCGTGCACAGCGCGTCCCGGATCTCCTCGATCGCGGTGCGCGACGCGACCTCGCCCGCCGCGTGGCCACCCATTCCGTCCGCCACCGCGAACACGCCGTGGGCCGGCTCGACGAGGATGCAGTCCTCGTTGTGGGGACGGACCCGCCCCCGGTCCGTCCGTCCGTGTCCCACGTACCTCATGGTTCCGATGCTCCGGGTCGCATCGCCGTGCGCGGGGACTCCGCCCGGTCTTCGAGCAGGCTCGCGAGGTGGAGCGCGGAGGGGTTGTCCGGTTCCCGGCGGAGCACCTCGCCGAGGGCGGCCCGGGTGGCCTCACGGTCTTCCATCGCCCAGACGGTGTAGGCCAGGTTCAGCCATGCGACCACGTAGTCCGGGTTGATCGCGACCGACTTCTCCAGGTGTTCCCGGGCCCGTTCCAGGTGGCCGGACTCGGCGAGGGCGACGCCCAGGTAGTTGTGCACGTCCGCGAAACGCGGGCAGAGTTCGACCGCCTGTTCCAGCAGCTCGACCGCGTCGTCCCAGCGCTCGGTCCGCAGCCGTTCCAGGGCCTGTTCGAACAGGGCGCGGAACCGTTCGAGGCCTTCCCGGAACGTGTCCTTGTAGAGGTCGCGGGCCAGGTCCGGGTCGCCGTTCTCCAGCGCTTCCTCGGCGCGGGCGAGTCGTTCGCGGGCGCGGCGTTCCCGGACTGCCAGTGCGTGGGCGAAGGCTTCCCGCGCCGCGGGAACCTCGCCCCGTGCCAGGTGCACGTAGCCCAGCTGGACCAGGGCGTCCTCGTACTCCGGGTTGATCCGGAGGGCCTTCTCGAAGGAAGCGATGGCCTCCTCCTCCCGACCGAGGCGAACCAGCAGGGTACCCAGCCGGGCGTGGACGTCCGCGTAGGTCGGGATCACCTCGAGGGCTGCCCGGTACTGCTCCGCGGCTCGCTCCAGGTCGCCCTTCTCCTCGAACTCGCGGGCGGCGCCGATCCGGGTCTGGACCAGGTAGTAGAGGGTGGTGCGGCGTTCCGAGCGGGACAGCCGGTCGGAGTCGCGCAGCGCGTGAGTGAGGTACTCCGCGGCGGGTCCGTACTCGCCGCGGTAGAAATGAAACACCCCCGCCTTCAGGTGGTAGTCGCTCAGGTACTGCCGCGCTTCCTTCAGGACCCGCATCGGCTTCTTCCGTGCTCTCCCGCTCCCCGGGACGTCGCCCAGAGTCTACCGCACTTCCCGGTCGGCGGGGTTGCCGCCATGTCAGTGCTTGCCCGTTCGCAGCCGCACCCGGCGGCGAGCCTCTCTCGCCTCGATGATCCGTTTCGCCTGGCGCCGGACCGCCTCGGAAACGTTCCTGTTCTTGAGCAGCAGTTTCAGGTCCTTGTCGTTGAGCCGGGTGACGAAGTTCATCGCGATCTCGACCGGGCACCGGGGGTTCCGCACCAGGTTGTGCTGAATCTGGTAGTTCTTGCCGAAGTCCCGGTGCCGTGCGATCAGGCGAAGAACCTCGTCACAGACGTTCCGGCTGTTCGAGATCGCCTCCGCTTCCTGCTCGGTGAACTTCGGGTTCTTCACGACGGCCGTCGCGACCACCCGGTTGCTGTCCCGCACGAGGATCGAACGTTCCTCGCGGGTTCCGAACAGGGCGACCTTGAGCTTCTGCCCGACGTTCATCTTCGCCAGCCGGGCGATCAGTCGTTCCTCGTCCTCGCTCTCCGCCTCCCCCAGCAGCTCCGAGCGGTCCGCCAGGTGCCCGAGGTCGAGCCCCAGCTCGGGGAGGAGGGCTTCCACCTCGGCGTCCACGCCGAGGGCGGCGAGGAACGGGTCCTTCGCCGGTGGCGGCGCTTCGTCCCCGGTCGAGGGTGCCGGCGCTTCTTCCTCGGCGGCCGGTCCGGCGGCGGCCTGCTCCCGCCCGGGCTCCTCCTTGGCCAGTTCGTCCAGGAGGTCGAGGAGGCGGGGACGGGCCGACTCCGGAAGGGCGGGGCACTCGGCCAGCCGGCGCGCCAGGCCCGGGTCGCGGGCGAGCGCCTCGTGGTTCACGGAGAGCGCCTCGAGGATGGCGGCGAGCCCCGCTCCCGCGGCGGCGTCGAGGAGTCGCGCGGCCGTTCCGGTGGACAGGTCGGGCCGGCGGGCGAGCGCGAGTCCCGCCTCCGGGAAGCGGGCGGCCTCTCCGGCGAGCCAGGCTGCTGCTTCCGGTGCGCCCCCGGCCTCGGCGAGGGCGCGGGCCGTTTCCGCCGGGAGGGAGGCGAGGGAGGCCTCCGCCGCCTGCCGCACCTCCGGGTCCTCGTCGGCCAGCAGGAGCACCTGGATCGCGGCCAGGCGCTCCGGTTCGAGGGGGAAGGCGCCCCGGGCCGCCGCCAGGCGGGCGGGACGGGGCAGCTTCCCCTCGCGCAGGGAGCCGAGGAGCCGTTCTCCGAGGTCGGATCCCGCCGTGCTCACGGCAGCATCGTCTCGCTGCGGGGTGGCGGCTGGGTCTCGCCGTCTCCCCGCCCGAGGAACCACCAGGCGCCGCCCGCGACGAGGAGAAGCACGAGCGCGGCGATGGCGAGCCCGACGAGGAGACGCCGCCGCCGTGCCCGGGCCGCCTCGTCGACCGCCTGGCGATGGTGGCGCCGCAGTTCCTCCACGGGATCCGTCGGGGGGGGCGGGCCGCCTTCCTCCTGGAGGGAGAGTTCCAGGAGGTAGGCGTTCACCATCTCGTCCTCGTCGGCGCCGATGTACTTCGCGTAGGCCCGGATGAAGCCGCGGGTGAAGGCGCCGCCCGGCAGGTACGTGAACTCGTTCCTCTCGAGGGCCTCGAGGTACCGGATGCTGATCTTGGTCGCCTCGGACACCTCCCTCAGCGTGATCCCGCGCAACTCGCGCTCCCGCTTGAGCATCTCGCCGAAGGAGGTCATGGGCGCCGCGTCTCCCCGGGCCTCCCGGGCCCGGCCGGGCGGATCATAGGAGGGGGGCTCGGGGGGTGTCAAACCGGGCGTGCGTCCGGGGTTTCCGTCCGGACGGGACGCGGGGGCGGAGCCGCGTTCCGCCACGCCTGCGGCGGGACCGCGCGCCGGCCGGGAGCGTCGCTTGCGATGGCGGCGGCTCATCGGGCCCTCGTCCTCTCCGGGTGCCGGGAGGGTGCCGGCACGGCTCATCCGT
>JAMOQA010000500.1 GCA_027064265.1 Acidobacteriota bacterium | reverse complement strand
TCAGCTCGCAGGCCGCGTCGATCTCCGCCTGGTGGATCGTCTTGCTCTGGCCGAGCATCGTCGCGGCGTTGGCGAGCGCCCGGTACGGCCCGGCGAGGAGTTCAGCCGCCTTGAGGAAGATGGCCGCCCGCACCTCCCAGGGCGTGCGGGACCAGCTCTCCCAGGCCTCCCGCGCCGCCCGGACCGCCATCCGCACCTCGCGGGGGCCCGCCATGTGGACCCGCGCGAGCACGCGGCGATGGTCGTGGGGGAGCCGCTGGAGGGCGATCTTCCCGGTCCGGATCTCCCTGCCGCCGATCACGCAGGGGATCTCCATCGGTTCCTCGAGCAGGCGCTGCAGCTCTTCCTTGACGGCCGCCCGCTCCGGCGTGCCGGGGGCGTAGGACAGCACCGGCTCGTTCTTCGGCTCGGGTACGCGGTAGACACCGTTCGGCATGGGTCGTCTCCTTCTTCCCCGCGCGCGAGGCGGGTCCTCGGGGGACGAGGAGTCTATCCCGAAGCGTGGAGCCGGCCCACCGGCCGCCGGGGCTATACTGGAGACGGCCGGCGGGACCATGCCGGCCCCGCCGAGGGGGATCGATGCCGAAGGGGAAGGAGACCGTTCACGACACCCTGCCGGATCCCTCGGCGCTCCTCGCCGCCCTCGACGCGGCGGGCGTCCAGCTGGCGGTGATCGACGCCACCCGCCGGGTCGCCTGGGCAAGCCGGTCCCTCGTGGCCTCCCGGGGGGCCGGGCTGATCGGTTCCACGTGCCGGGGACGCCTGCTGCGACGGAAGCTCGACTGCAGCGGTTGCCGCCTCGAGCAGGTGATCGCCGACCGGCGGCCCCACTGCACCTGGGTGCCGGAGACGCGGCCCGGATCCCTGGGGCCCCGCCTGCTGCTGTTCCAGGCGCCGCTGCCCGGCCGGCAGCTCCTCGAGGTCATTCTCGACACCGGGGGGCCGGAGCGGCCCTTCCCCGACCAGGTCTTCCGGGAGCGGGTCCTGTCGGCCGGCCTCCGCCACGTGCCGGCCGGCGTGGTTCTGCTCGATGCCGAGATGCGGGTCGTCGCGGCCAATCCGCCCGCCGTCACGCTCCTGGTGCCTCCCGGGGACGACACGCTGGAGGAGCGGGAGCTGGCGCTGCGGGGCCGGCAACTGGACGAACTGCTGCCGCCCGGCGTGCTCCCCGCGCGGGGGAAGGACCTGGCCCGTCTCCTCGAGCGACGGCCGACGATCGAGGGGATCGAGGCCGTTTTCGGGGAAGGAGCTTCCCGCCGCGTCTTCCAGTTCTCCCTGGCCTCGGTGCCCGGCCCGGACGGCAGGCTGGCGGCGGCGGTCGCGATCCTCGTGGAGATCACCCGGGAGCGGGCGTACCGGGAGGCGCTCTCGCGGAAGATCGCCCAGCTCGGCCTGCTCCAGGAGGTCAGCCGGGTGCTGGCCCGGACGGCGCGGCTCGACCAGGTGCTCGGCGTCGTGCTGGCGGCGATGGTCCACCCGGCCGGGCTCGGGCTCTCGTCGGCGGCTCTCTTTCTCGTCGATCCCCGCCGGGGTGTCCTGCGGGGGAGGATGGCCCGCCGCCGGCCGGGCATCGAGGGGACGTCCTCCTTCGAGGACCTGGGCGAGCGGATCGAGGCCCTTGCGTTCCAGCAGCCGTTCCCCGAGGACCGCGTGCTCGAGACGATGGTCCGCCGGGTCGTCGTGCCCCTCGATCGCAGGGACCACCCGCTGGTGAGGGCCCTCGCGGAAGGGAGCCCCCGCCCGTTCGCGGCGGGCGGACCGGCGGACGTCATCGAGCCGCGACTGGCCGGTTTCCTCGGGCCGGAGCCCGCGTGGCTCGTCGGGTTGCGCGGCCAGTCGGAGGGGCTCGGCGTCCTCTGCGGCACCCTGCCACCCGGGCCCGACCGCGAGGAGGACCTGCCGGGACTGCTCGGGCTCCTCGCTGCCAGCGCCGCCGGCGCGATCCAGCGTTCCCGGCTGCACGACGAGCTGGCCCAGCGGCTCGAGGACCTGCGGGTCGCCCACGAGCGGACCCGTCACCTGCAGCGCAAGCTGCTCGAGGAGGAGCGGCTCTCGGCGATCGGCGAGCTGGCGGCGGAGATCGTGCACCAGATTCGCAACCCCCTCTCGATCCTCGGCGGGTTCGCCCGGAGGCTGGCCCGGGCGATTCCCGAGGACGACCCGCGCCGCGAGGACGTCGCGATCATCGTCGAGGAGGCCTCCCGCATGGAGATGATCCTCGAGCGGATCCGCCAGGAAGTCCGGGTCGCGCGGTCTCCCGCCGAGGAGGCGGTCGATGTCGCCGGCCTCGTGGCCGACGCCGTCGCCCGCTACCGGGAACTGGCCGCCGAGCAGGGAATCGAGCTCGTTGCCGAGGTCGAGGAGGGACTCCCCGCGGTCCGGGGCGGACGGGAGATCCTGCTGGAGGTCCTGGACAACCTGCTCCGGAACGCGTTCGACGCGGTCGGCG
>JAMOQA010000499.1 GCA_027064265.1 Acidobacteriota bacterium | reverse complement strand
GGCGAGGGCGGCAGGGTCGCGGTGGAGGCGCGCCGGCTCCGGGACACCGTGCACATCGTCGTCGAGGACAACGGCCCGGGGCTTTCGCCCGAGGACATCGAGAAGGTCTTCGAGCCGTTCTACACGACGAAGGCGGGGGGGACCGGCCTGGGCCTGCCCCTTGCCCGCCGGCTGGTCGCCCAGTGCGGCGGATCCCTGACCGCCGGGGGACGTCCCGGCGAGGGATCCCGCTTCCGAGTGGTCCTCCCCCTGGCGGACGCCGGGAGGGTGAAGGAGGACTGACCGATGGCCCGTATCCTGATCGTGGACGACGAGGCGAACCTCCGGCTCCTGTACCGGAAGGAGCTGGAGGAGGAGGGCCACGAGGTGATCGAGGCCGCGACGGCCGAGGAGGGGATCCGCGCCTTCGAGCGGAGTGCGCCGGACCTGGTCGTGCTCGACATCCGGATGCCCGGGATGAACGGGCTCGAGGCGATGGCCCGCATCCTCGACCGGGACCGCCGGATCCCGATCATCCTCCACACCGCCTACGATTCCTACCGGGACGACTTCACGTCGTGGGCCGCCGACGCCTACGTGACGAAGGGACCCGACACCACCGAGCTGAAACGGACGATCCGCCGGCTGCTCGAGGAGCGGGAACACCTGGGGCCGCCCGAGATCTGACGCCCCCTGGAGGAACGACCGATGGCCACGTCGCCGCGGCGGGAGAGGAAGACCGTGCACCCGGACGTGCTGCGCCGGGTGATCACCTTCATCCTGGCGGGTGGAAAGGGGGAACGCCTCTACCCGCTGACCCGCGATCGATCGAAACCGGCGGTCCCCTTCGGCGGGACGTACCGGATCATCGACTTCACCCTCTCGAACTGCGTCAACAGCGGGCTGCGTCGGATCTACCTGCTGACCCAGTACAAGTCGGCCTCGCTGCAGCTCCACGTCAAGCAGGGGTGGAACCTGTTCTCCGCGGAACTCGGCGAGTACATCTGGACGGTACCGCCCCAGCTGCGGGTCGGGACCACCTGGTACCTGGGCACCGCCGATGCCGTCTGGCAGAACGTCTACATCCTCAGCGACGAGAAGCCGAGCCACGTGGTCATCCTCTCCGGCGACCACGTCTACCGGATGGACTACCGGGAGATGCTGGCCGAGCACATCGAGCGGGGCGCCGAGGCGACGATGGCGGTGTTCCCGGTGCCCGCCGCCGAGGCCTCCCGGTTCGGTGTCGTCGAGACCGACCCCGACGGGTGGGTGACGGGCTTCCGGGAGAAGCCGAAGGACCTCGACCCGGGGGGGCCGGAGGTCCTCGCCAACATGGGGGTCTACATCTTCGACACGGAGACCCTGGTCGCCGCGGTCAGCCGGGACGCGCGCAGGGAGTCCTCCAGCCACGACTTCGGGCACGACGTTTTCCCCGCCCTCGTGGCCGAGGGACGCCGGGTCTACGCCCACCGGTTCCACGGGGCGGGGGCGGACGACCGGCCCTACTGGCGGGACATCGGGACGCTGGACGCCTACTACGAGGCCAACATGGACCTGGTGGCGGTCAGCCCCGAGTTCAACCTCTACGACCGGGAATGGCCGGTCCGCTCGGCCCCGATCCAGGCGCCCCCCGCCAAGTTCGTCTTCGCCGGGGGGGAGAAGGGGCGGATCGGCGAAGCCCTGGACTCCCTGGTCTCGCCGGGCGCCATCGTCAGCGGCGGCCGGGTGGAGCGCTCGATCCTCGGTCCCGGGTGCCGCGTGAACTCCTGGTCCCGGGTCGAGGACAGCATCCTGATGGACGGCGTCGACGTGGGGCGCCATGCCGTCGTCCGCCGGGCGATCGTCGACAAGGGGGTCCGGATCCCGGAGGGCTACGAGATCGGCGTCGACCCGGAGAAGGACCGGAAGCGCTTCTTCGTCACCCCCGGGGGGCTCGTCGTGATCCCGAAGGGGGAGCTCCTCGACTGAGGGACGGGATCCCGTGAACCCCGAGGCCGCCTTCGTCCTGCTGGTCGTCGCCGTCGCGTTCGTCCTCTTCTGGACGGAGGCCCTCGCCGTCGAGCTGGTCGGCCTCCTGGCCCTGCTGGCGCTGGTTGTCGGGGGCGTCCTGGAGCCCGCGCAGGCGTTCCACGGCTTCGGCAGCCCGGCCCTCGTGATGATCGGCAGCGTGCTGATCCTCTCCGCGAGCCTGGTGCGCAACGGGGCGGGGGAACGGATCGTCGTGCGGCTCGAGCGGCTCTCCCGCGGAGGACACGAGCGGGTCGTGCCCCTGCTGTTCGGCACCGTGATCCTGGTGTCCGCCTTCATCAACAACGTGGCCGCGACGGCGATGTTCCTGCCGGTGGCGGAGAGCCTGGCGCGGATCCGCCGGATCCCGCCCGCCCGCCTGCTGATGCCGGTCGCCTTCGCCAGCCTCCTCGGCGGCGTCTGCACCCTGACCGGGACGTCGACCAACGTCGCCGTGGCCGGAGCCCTCGTCGAGCACGGCCAGCCACCGCTCGGTCTCTTCGAGCTGACCCCGATCGGCGTCCCCCTCGCGATCGTGGGGGCACTCTATCTCGTCCTCTTCTCCCGGTGGTTGCCCGGCCGGGTCCGGCAGGAGGACGCCGGCGAAGGGGACCGGCGGTTCTTCATGACGGAGCTGGAGGTGCCCCCGGGGTCCCCGGCGATCGGGAAGACCCTGCGGGAACTCGACCTCGGCAGGCGGGCGCGTCTGCATCCGCTGGGCCTGATCCGGGGCGCGGTTCGCCTCGTCGAGGGGATTCTCGATACGCCCCTCCGGGAGGGGGACATCGTGGTCGCCGAGGGAGACGCCCGGGCCGTCAACCGGGCGGTCTCCGCGGCCGGGCTCCGGCGGAAGACGACCCGGAAGCGGATCGAGACCGGCCAGGGGGGACTCACCCTGGTCGAGGCGACGGTGTCGTACAACTCTCCCCTGATCGGACGGACCCTGCGGGAGGTCGACCTGCGGGGCCGGTACGGCCTCGACGTGGTGGCGCTGTGGCGACGGGGTGGCCCCGTGATCGAGAAGATCGGGGACATCCGCCTCCGGGTCGGAGACGTGCTCCTCCTGCAGGGGGCCCCGGAACGGATCCGGCGCCTTGCCGGCGATCCCCTCTACCTGCTGGTCGCCGACCGGTTTCTCCCCCGCTACGAGCCCCGCAAGGAACGGCTCTCGATCCTGGTCTTCGGACTCGCTCTCCTCGCGGCCGCCATCGGGGCGCTCCCGGTGTCGGTCGCCTTCCTGCTCGGCGCGGTGCTGGTCGTCGCCCTCGGCTGCATCCCCCTCGAGGAGGCATACCGGGCCCTCAACCTGAAGCTGATCGTGCTGATCGGGGCGATGATCGGGGTCTCGCAGGCCCTCGACGTCTCCGGCGCGGCCGCCTGGCTGGCTCGCTCCGTGCTGCAGGTCGCCGGCGGGGCGGGGAGCCACCACGCCCTCGCGTCCCTCGCCGCGATCTACTGGCTGACCGTGCTGCTCACCCAGCCGATGTCGAACGCGGCGGCGGCGCTCCTCGTGCTGCCGGTCGCCCTGGACACCGCGACCCTGGCCGGGGTGGACCCCCGTCCGTTCGCCGTCACGGTGGCGGTGGCCGCCTCCCTGGCGTTCATGACCCCCCTCGAGCCGGCCTGCCTCCTGGTGATGTCGACGGGCCGCTACCGGTTCCGGGACTTCCTCGCCCTGGGAGCCCCTCTCACGTTCCTCTGCTTCGGCATGGTGCTCGCGCTGGTGCCCGTCCTGTTCCCTTTCTGACCCCCGCTTCCCGGCCGCCGGGGCTCACCAGTGGATCTCGTCCCAGGGGACGAGGCGCTCGGATTCCTTCTGGAAGATCCACCAGTGGAAGAGGTGCTCGTCCCGGGCGGTCTCCTCGTAGGGCCCGATCGGCTCCCCGACCTCGACGCGCTGGTGGAAGTCCTCGATCGTCCACACGAGGGACCGGCCGGTGCGGCCGCCGCGCCGCAGCACGACCTCCCCTTCCTGCAGCAGGTGGGACTTCCGCGCCCCGTCCTGTTCCCGGCGGTAGTGGAGGATCAGCCGCTCCGGCGTCGAGCGCTCCTGGTCCACGCGCAGCTCGATCACGCCCGGGTAGCCCCTGTACGTGAACTCGTGGACTTCCTCCCAGTCGGTGTCGATGACGAAGCCGTCGCGGGTGTCCCAGAAGAGGCGCACCTGCCACCGGCCGTCGTCCTCGTTCCGGCGCACCTGCAGGGCGATCCGGTGTCGCGGTTCCACCCGGTACCAGGTGCCCTGGAAGCGGCCCGCGGTGGTCGGTGCGGGCAGCTGGGGACGCCGGGCGTCCCGCGGGATCGCCCCGGGCATCTGGGCGAAGGCGGGCAGGACGAGGGCGATGGCGAGGGCGAGGATCGGTACGAAACGACGCATCGGGTACGGCCTCCGGGGGGTTCGGGCCCCCGTCGAGGGTACGGGGAGGGCCCCGCGGGGGCAAGGAAGCCGGAGGACTCAGCGGTGCCGGGGCGAGGGCGGCGCCGCCAGGAGGTCCCGGGAGAGTTCGAGGAGCAGCCGATGGAGGTCCGCGAGCCGGGGATCGACCCCCGGGGCCCGCGCGATCGCCGCGAGGTGCCGGCGGATCGTCTCCCGGTCGTCCCGGGCGGCGGGCCCGGTCAGGGCGCCCCGGGGTCCCCGGGCCAGGAGGTTGTCGAGGGCGCTCCGGGCAAGGGTGACCAGCAGGCGGCGGGCCCGGTGGGGGGGGATTCCCGCCTCGCCCAGCAGGCGCTCCGCCCCGGCAAGGAGGGCGACCAGGTCCCCGGCCGCCATCACCGCGCCGGCGTGGAGCAGGGGACGCCGGGTGTCATCCACCGACAGGGCACGCATCCCGAGGGCGCGGGCGATCCGGCGGGCGACGCGGACCGCGGCCGGGTCCCCGGAGACGGTGGCGAAGGCGCCGGCGAGGGCCTCCGCCGACGAGGGGCCCGCGAGG